>NZ_JBSFET010000311.1:0-1006 GCF_053594575.1 Streptomyces sp. NPDC001880 | reverse complement strand
GGCGGCGGCCCCGCCAACGCCAGCTACACGCTCGTCTTCCAGCTCTACGACGCGGGCTTCAAGTACTTCGACCTGGGTTACGCCTCCGCCATCGGCGTCGCGCTCTTCGCGCTGACCGTGGTGGTCGCGGTGATCCAGCGGCTCGTGATCGGGAAGGACCAGTGACCATGACCGCAGCACCCGCCCAGACCGACACCCCGCCCACCCCGAAGACACCCCCGGCCCCCGACCGGGCCGCGCGCCGCGCCGAACGCAGACTGCGCAAGCTCTCGGAACAGGACACCGTTCCGCACGGCATGCGGCCCACCCGGGCCGGCCGGACCGGCCGCGCCGTGCTGCTGACGGTGGCCGCGACCGTGACGGTCTTCCCGTTCTACGCGATGGTCGTGCTCTCCCTGAAACCGTCCGCGGCAGTGGAGTTCCCCGGCAGCCTGCTGCCGTGGCCGCTGACCGGCGAGGCCTACGACACCGTCATGAACTCCCAGGACGTACCGCGCTGGCTGTTCAACACGCTGATGTACTCGGTCGTCTCCGTCGTCGGCGTGCTGCTGCTCGCCTCACTCGCCGGCTACGCCTTCGCCAAGAAACGCTTCCCCGGCCGGGAGACGATGTTCTGGTCGTTCCTGTCGATGGTGATGGTCCCGTACCACGTCACGATGATCCCGACCTTCGCGATGATCGCGAAGCTGGGCGGCGTGGACACGTACTGGGGACTGATCGTGCCGACCCTGGCCAACGCCCAGGCAGTGTTCCTGATGCGCCAGTTCATCCAGGGGCTGCCGGACGAACTGTTCGAAGCGGCCCGCCTCGACGGCTGCAACGAATGGCAGATCTTCTACCGCATCGTCCTGCCGCTGCTCAAGCCGATCCTGGCCACACTCGGCATCTTCGTCTTCCTGTGGCACTGGAACGACTTCCTGTGGCCGCTCATCATCGGCCAGTCCACCGACATGCGCACCCTCACCGTCGGCATCGCCTCGCTCCAGCAGCAGAACGTGCCGCTCAA
>NZ_JBSFET010000310.1:0-1023 GCF_053594575.1 Streptomyces sp. NPDC001880 | reverse complement strand
CACGCCACGACGTGCACACCACCGGCAGAACAGACACGAGACAGAAGAAGCCAACGACCCCACGACCACGCCGTACTGGTTAAAGATCAAGTTAGGGCGTTTCTTTCGGATCACCTCGCCGGGATCGCCTGGGCCGCCGGCGCGTCTGCGGACGAGTTGGTGCGGGCCGACGCGCAACTCTTGCCTCCCGCGCCCTGGACCCGCTGCGGGGGAGCCGCACCGCCCCGCGCGACATGGTCAACCTGCTGCGGCTGATCTGGTCCGACCAGGCGGGCCCGGCAGCCGCCTGCAGACGGGTGCGTGCGGTGATGGCCAGGCAGTTGACCGGCACCGGATCGCGAGCGGCTTCCGGCACCCGGTGCGGGGCACAGCCAAGAGCGGCAGCCTGGTCGGCGTGGTCCGCAACGAGATCGGCGTGATCTCCTGTCCCGACGGCCGTAGATATGCCGCCGCTGTCATCACCCGATCCCGGCCGGGATCGGACGACGTCGCGATCAGCGCCGCCATCGGGACCGCCACTGCGCGGGCCGTCGCCGCGCTTCGGGAAGAAGGTTCCTGAGGGCCCTCAGATGCCCGGCACCAGTCGCTGGCCCCGGCGTGGGGAATAGCTGACGGCCGGGTCGGGGCTGTGGGACAGCGGGCCGAGCCCGGTTCCGGGATGCCCGAGCAGTGTTCTTCCCGAAGATTCCGGGAGCGATCAATCCAGCTGGGCTCCGCGGGACGGCGGCTGGCCTCTGCGACTCTGTTGAGCGTTTGCCCAGGTCAGAATCCGATCGGGCTTGCTCAACTCCGGCAGTTTCGCGTTTTGGCCTGGTCGGCAGAGGGTTGCGCTGCTAACCCCCGGCTGCCCCACCATGTGGCCCGGAGGTCACGCTGCCTGCACCTACTGGTCCGCGACCGACCGCAGCTGCCGCACGGTCCGGCTCCGACGCTGCTGCCACGCAATCGCGGACACCCCGGCCCGCTCCGCGGTCTCCCGCGCCCCGGCCCGCGACTCGTCCGCGATCAACGCGCCCGCACCAC
>NZ_JBSFET010000309.1:0-1037 GCF_053594575.1 Streptomyces sp. NPDC001880 | reverse complement strand
TCTGCTGTGTCGAGGGGGTAGTTCTCGTAGACGGTGAGGGTGTCGAAGAGTTGTCCGGTGTTTGTCAGTTGTTGGATGTCGGTGAGGCTGAGGTGGTGGTGGGGCAGGAGGCGTGCTTGTTCGTCCTGGAGTCGTTGTACGAGTTCGGTGAGGGTTTCGCCTGGTTGTAGGTGTACGCGTACGGGCAGGGTGTTGATGAAGAGGCCGATCATGTTCTCGACGCCGGGGAGTTCTGCGGGTCGGCCTGAGACGACGGCGCCGAAGACGATGTCGTTGCGGCCGGTGACGCCGGCGATGAGCATGCCCCAGGCGGCTTGGAGGAGGGTGTTGAGGGTGACGCCCCATGTGCGGGCCTGGTCCGCGAGGGCGGTGGTGGTCGTTTCGTTGAGGTGGGTGTGCAGGCGTGCGGGGGGTTTGGGGGTGGTCTGGCGGTATGCGGGGGCGATGAGGGTTGGTTCGTCGATGCCGTGGAGGGCTTTGCGCCATGCCTGCTGGGCTGTTTCGCGGTCGGCGTGTGCGAGCCATGTGAGGTAGTCGCGGTAGGGGCGTGCGGTTCCTGGTCCGTTGTCGCCGGTGCGGTAGAGGGTGAAGAGCTCGTTGAAGAGGACGGGCATGGACCAGCCGTCGAGCAGGATGTGGTGGTTGGTGAGGATCAGTTGGTGGCGGTCTTCGTCCAGTTTGGCCAGTGCCAGGCGTATGAGTGGTGGGTGGTCCAGTGGGAACGGGCGGGTTCGTTCTTCTTCGGTCAGGGTTTTGAGGGCGGTTTCGGGGTCGGTTTCCCCGGAGATGTCGACCACGCGGAAGGGGGCGTCGGCTCGGGCCGGGATGATCTGGTGGGCGAGGCCTTCGGCGGACTGTCGGAAGGCTGCCCGGAGGTTGTCGTGTCGGTGCAGCAGTGTGTTCATGGCGTCGTGCAGTCGGCCGGCGTTCACGGTGCCGGTCAGTTCGAGGACCCACTGGGCGATGTAGACGTCTGTCTGGTCCCGGTCGTAGCCCGCGTGGAAGGCGAGGCCTTCCTGCAACGGGGACAGCGGAAG
>NZ_JBSFET010000308.1:0-1039 GCF_053594575.1 Streptomyces sp. NPDC001880 | reverse complement strand
GACGTGCTGTCCGCCTCCGGCCTGCTCGCCTACGACACCCCGCGCGCCGGGTGGGAGCCCGAGCTGCTGCGGGCCCTGGACCGCGCCGCCCGCCTCGCCCCGCTGTAGGCCCGTTGGACCCAACAGGCCCAATCGGCCCCGCCCGCCCCGGCGAGCGGGGCTTTCGGCTGTCTTGGCGCCTTGGGGCCGGAAAAGCCCCGAGAGGGCCGTTTCCATCTGTCGAATCGCCTCGTTGGCCCGTAAGGCAGTTCCAAACCAAGGAAGGCGGCGATGTCATGCATTTCGGCACAACCCTCCAGCGAGGAATTCGAAGGCGGACCGGCGTGCTGACCGCCCTAGCCCTGCTGACCGGCCTCAGCATCACAGTCACACCAACCGCACAAGCCGAACCCAGCGACCCCTACTGCGGACACAAAGTCGTAGGAGACATCGAGAAGAGGTACACCGAGATGAAAGGCCGTACCGGGCCGCTCGGGTGCCCCCTCACCGACGAACTGGTCAACCCCGACGGAGTCGGCCGACGAACCCAGTTCGAACACGGGACGATCTACTGGTCCCCCCGCTCTGGAGCATGGCCCGTCTGGGGAGAAATCGGCGAATACTGGTGCAACGACGGGTGCGAACGAGGGCCGATGGGTTACCCCACCTCCTATGAGTACAAGGTGGGCAACGAAATCCGGCAACGCTTCCAATGCGCGGTGATCCACTGGAAGCGGGCCTCCGGCACTGCAACCCAAACCCGGAGAGAAAACATCTGTGTCTGACCAGGTAGCTGAAAGGCTCCATGCTCGCCCAGCCCCGTCGTGACGGCGTCTTCACCTTCCCTGTATGACGGCTGCTGCTTCGACGCCCTGCTCAGGAAAACTCACGGGATGTCGCACAATTCCCCGCCGCCAGCCAATCGGTCTGCGGGGCTCCTCCGTGGTCATGCCCCGTCCGCGATTCTTCCGTTCTAGTGGTCGTTGCAACACCCCAGTTCAGGGGGTGCGATGGACTTCAAGATCCGGGAGAACCGGGGGGAGTCTCAAGGCCGCAAAGC
>NZ_JBSFET010000307.1:0-1054 GCF_053594575.1 Streptomyces sp. NPDC001880 | reverse complement strand
GAAAGGGATGTTCATGATCGGATTCCCGCCGCTGCGCTGCCGCCGAATTCAGCTCGCACTTGAGGGGTGGCGAGCGTGAGCCATCGCCAGTAGTTAGCTCCAGTTAGCGTCAGTTGGCTCACGTTCACCATGATCATCTCCCACTCGACTCCCACCGGCCCCATCAGGTCGCCACAACGAAGTGCAGCCATCAGCTCACCATGACACAAAACCGGTCCCAGGTCGCTGCACCTTGGGGGGTGTGGACTGCGACCTGGGACCGGCAATGTGACCAACGACGAAACGACTCCCCGGTGATCACCCGTTCCAGGGAACACACGTTCGAGTAGCGACAGTACAACCAGCCTCGTGGCATATGCCATGAAGTTGCAGGGCTGCCGCGCCGCACTTTTCGACGACTCGCTCTACTGGCAGCAGGGCCCTGCCCATGCCTCGGTCGTCAACGTGCGGGGAGCGGCCGAGGGGCCGAGTCCATCATGACGTCTGCTCCTCTTCTCGGGTGGCGCACGCCTCCGCGTCCGAGCAGGCGCGGGGGAACCACGAGTAGGCGGCGCCGCCCTCGGGCCGGGCCCGCTTCTCGCCGAGGTCCATGTCCTCGCCGATGGTGAGAGCAGTCCTGCACCAGACGCAGGACCAACCGCGCTGCTGCTGTTCCGTCAGGGTGGTGACTGGCGGTAAGTCCCTGGTCATGGTGTCCCCGGCTCTCGTTGATCTGCTGTGACTGCAAGGTAGGTCGCGGTACAACTGGGGTGGGCACGCAAAGTGCGTGCCCTTTTCGGGGAGTGCTCCATGGAGACTGGGCGCGTCGGCAGGCGCATCGCCTACTGGCGAGAGCGGCGCGGCTTCACACAAGCGGACTTCGGTCGGCTGATGGGGCAAACCCGCAGGTGGGTACAGGACCTGGAGGGCGGGCAGCGCCAGCAGGACCCCCGCCTCTCAGTGCTGGTGCGCGCGGCCGAGGTCCTGCGCATCCCCTTGGAGCAGCTACTGATGGACGGGCCTCTTGAGCCACCCTCGACGACCACGCCGCCTGTCGAGGCGCTCGCTGTCATTG
>NZ_JBSFET010000306.1:0-1065 GCF_053594575.1 Streptomyces sp. NPDC001880 | reverse complement strand
CCCCCGAAGCATGCACGGCCGCGGTGGGACCGTTTCACCGATCCGCGCCACGGTCGTTATGGCCGCCGGAACTCGACGCCAATGTGTCGGTATGCGCAGCGGGCGGGTCCACCTCTGTCTCACTCCGACCAACTTCTTCTGCGACAACCCGATCAAGGCGCACTTCGGGATGTGAAGTTGCCCGGCCGGTTTGGAGGGCCGGGACGTCGGGGGCAGGCCGAGGTGGTCGCAGAGGGTCTTGCCGGGGTAGGCGTACGTAGCTGCCGCGCTCCTGGAGCTTGGGGACGACCGGGTCGATGAATTCGTTCAGGCCGCTGGGGGGCGTACGCGGGCACCAGGACGGATCCGCCTGCGCCGTCCGAGCGGACGTAGTCGCTCATCTGCTGCGCCACCCTCGGCGGGGGTGCCGATGAAGGGCTTGCCGGTGGTCAGCCTCATCACGTTTTCCCGGATGCCGAGGCGGTGCTGGGCGGCGTGGCCCCGCCACTTCTGCGCTCGCCGCAACCGGACAGGGGTCGCCCCGGGTTGGGGCCATTCATCCGGTGCCGGCTCGGGGGCGGGTTCGGCGGTGGGCAGCGGCCCGTCGGGGTCGTGGTCGGACAGCGAGCGCCCCAGGTCCTTCCAGATACCAGATCGCCAGCTCGGGGCTGACCGCCTGGGCCTGGGCGGCGCGCGTTGTCGTGGGCCTTCTGGTCGGTGTCGCCGAGGCGAAGGAGACCCCGGGCATGACCCTCACCTGCTCGGGGTCCCGTCCGCGGCGGGCCACCCGGTTGCGGATGTCCGCGGTGAAGGCCTGGTCGGCCGTGCCGAGGTGGCGGCTGTGGACCACGTCCGCGTGCGAGGCAGCGAACTCCCGGCCCTGCTCGGAGTCGCCGGCCTGGACGGTCGGTGAACTCGGCCGCCGGTAGCGGTCGGCGTGCGGGAGGTAGCCGCCGCGGCGGAAGCTCCCGCCGGTCCAGGTATCCGAGGCGGTGACGACGTTCCAGCCGGCAGCGGCGCAGTCTGTCAACGACCGCGGCACGAATCGGTGAAACGGTCCGGACTCGGCTGTACACGCTTCCGAGT
>NZ_JBSFET010000305.1:0-1093 GCF_053594575.1 Streptomyces sp. NPDC001880 | reverse complement strand
CGTCCTCGCGGCCCTCCAGGCTCGAGTCCTCACCCAAACCAGCGAGCCCTGCAACAAGATCAAGACGACGTGTTAATGATCTGCAAGCCCTTAGGTCTCGGTACTCACCACCCTGGGACCGTGACCCCTGCCGCCGCGAACGGGTCAAGCAGCACCCGGTACTGCTCCTCCGTCAGTTTCGTACGCTTGCAGACAGCACGCGCGGCGATCGAGCAGGCGGGTTTGATGTCGAAGCAGAGGTGCGGGCGGAAGGCGTCCAGTTCGTGGGTGCGGCGGAGGAGAGCGGTGCGGACGGCACGTTCGATCGCGGAGTTCTCAGACGCGGAGACCCTGGTCGCGCGGCTGGCATCGCGGCCGCCCCGGCTCCAGCGGTCAAGGGAGTCCTCGTACAACGCTGCGAGCGCCGCCGGCGGCAGAGCCGTGGACTCCTCAATGAACCGTGCGGTGGCTGCCTCCATGCCCCGTCCCTCCCAGATTTCGGCCAGGGCACCCACACTACGGCCCGGATCGGACAGCCCACACCACTCCCAGCACACCAACTACCACCCCCGAAACGACACATCGCTTGGGCGGGTCGGCACACGGCACGAGCCCGGCCCTCCGGCGGTTCGGAGGACCGGGCCCGCTATGGGCGCCGAGGACGACGCCCGCCCACTATCGTCACGACGAGGAGAGCCACCCCGAGCACGACTGTGGCGATTCCGGTGGCAAGGAAGCCCCCTGAGGACTGCCCCCATACGAGAAACCGTGATCAGCAGGACGCCGACGATGACGAGCATGATCATGTGACGGCGATACCGTGCCAACTGAGCCATCGTTAGGAGCCGATTCCCTGTGTTCGGGGACGATGCGCCGTGACCGTACCAGCCCGCGGCCAGCCGGACGTCGCCGCGCTCACTGGTCCCACCACCCGCACCGGCACCGTGTCCCTGACAGGCGCGGTTCGGCAGGGCCCGGCCTCGCGTTCGGCCAGCTATTGGTCGGCGGTGTGCTTACTAACTTCGGCGTCTTGGGGTCTGGATCTGTGTCGGGACCGGTGACGCGGTCCGTCCGAGCTGGTACGCCGGAGACATGCGGTATCCGGACGGGGGCG
>NZ_JBSFET010000304.1:0-1095 GCF_053594575.1 Streptomyces sp. NPDC001880 | reverse complement strand
TCCGTGCCCGCGCAGCGCGGTGAAGCAGGAAGCCCCCGGAAGGGTCGGACGACCCAGGCCGGAATCCCTGGACTTTAGGCCAGGGAGCACGTCAAAGGACAGGTTTTTGGTCGTCTGACCGTGATCGAGCGGACCACCAACAGCAGGCATGGGCAGGTCCGCTGGAACTGCTACTGCTCCTGCGACGGGCGCGAAGTAGTTGTGACCGCAGGTCAGCTCCGCAAAGGCGGGACCCTGTCCTGCGGCTGCTACCAGCGGGAGGCTTCCGCCTCTGCGAACCGCACTCACGGTCAGTCGGGGACGCGCCTGTACCGGATCTGGAAGAACATGCTCCAGCGCGCGGCCAACCCGAACAGCAGGGACTACGCCAAATACGGCGGTGTCGGTCATGGACTGGACGACCCCCGCTGGCGAACGTTTGAGGACTTCGCTGCCGACATGGCTGACGGTTACCGCGATGGCCTGACGCTCGACAGAATCGATGGCACCAAGGGCTACTCCAAAGCCAACTGCCGGTGGGCGACATACGCCATGCAGAACCGCAATACCAGCCAGAACCGGCTCATCACCTTTCGCGGAATCACGAGGCCGCTTGCTGACTGGGCTGAGGCGCTCGAGCTGAACAGCAGGACTCTCACCTGGCGCCTCAATAACGGCTGGTCGATTGAGCGGGCTCTGACCACGGCGCCGGCCAATCGATCCCGGTCCTAGTGTGTCCGCCGCTTGATTACCCCGTGACGCACAGCTGGGCGGCCCCGCCGGTAACGGGGCCGCCCGGGACCAAGCACACCACACCCGCACGACGAACTCACCTGGAGCACCTGATGAAGTCTCCCGTCCCATACTTCGGCGCGAAGGGCCGTACCGCCCCCTGGATCGTGTCCGTCTTGCCCGCGCACCAGCACTACGTTGAGCCGTACTGCGGTGGCCTGTCCGTTCTCCTCGCCAAGCAGCCCTCGCCGATGGAGACCGTCAACGACCTCGACCGCGAACTGGTTACGTTCTGGCGGGTTCTTCGCGACCGCCCCGCCGATCTGATCCGTGCCTGCGCGCTCACCCCGCACAGCCGGGACGAACTCGCGGCCGCACATGAAC
>NZ_JBSFET010000303.1:0-1100 GCF_053594575.1 Streptomyces sp. NPDC001880 | reverse complement strand
GGTGAGGCAGCGGCCCAGAGCGGGCGGTCGACGACCCTACGCGAAACCCCGGGCCCGGCCCCGCGACTACCCCCGGCGCACCCGGGGGCGGGCGGGGACCGGGGAGACAGAGCACGGGACCGCGGCACCGGGCCCGGCACGGCGAAACAGGGGGCGGACGGTGGTGCGTTGGGCAAGCCCAGCCGACGGGCGACAAGCAGGGCAGGTAGTCGACGACGCGGAGCGGAGCGGCGGGGGCTGGAAACGGAGCGGAAGCCACCGCGCCAGTCCCCGACCCTACTCAGACCACCTCGGGAATCTCGATGCCGTGAATGTCCAAGTACTGCTCCATGCGCGCCCTGAGCCCCTGTCGGCGCTTACTCTTCACCGCCATGACGTACGCCGACTTCTTAAAGGCGCAGATCATCAGCAGGTCGAGATCACCTCGCGCGAACAGCACGTCGTAGAACGGCGCAAGCGCCTCGTCGGTGTATACGAACTGGCTCATGAGCAGCTGCAACGGCGTGCCGTAGTCCTTCGCCACAGCGTTGACGTCGGCGCCATCGTTGAGCAATCGCCGGAGCAGCGGCGCCTCGAGCTCGGGAGCGAGCCGAGCGCTGCCGAGCAGTGCATGCAGCGCGTTCACGTCGCCACTGGCCGTCGTCGCGTCAGCGCCGTCGTCGAGCAGGCGGGTCGCGATCGCACTGCGCGCACTCGGATCCACGTTCGTCAACGCACCCATCAGGATGCTGCGACCTTTCACCTCGGCGTTCGCCTGCGAAGGGTCGTACGCATCGAGGAACTCGTCGAGGGAGTCCGTCTGCGCGGCGTACACGATGTCCATCCCACTCCTTCTCGGCCTCATCAGTCTTAGCACAGATACCAGCCGCAAAGTCAACACCGTTGCGTTTGGCCCCCGAGCTGTACGTCAAGCCTTGTTGAACAGCGCAACGGGACCACCTGGTAGATCAACGATCGGCGCTGTCACGTTGTTGGGTGTGTGAGTGCCTGACGGTGCGTCGGGGTGTGGCGGGGGTCGGGTTTCGGGCCGGTGTTCAGGCTGCGGCGGGCTGGCCGGCAGCGCCGGTGACCTGGTCCCAGATGGCGAAGCGGATGGTCAT
>NZ_JBSFET010000302.1:0-1100 GCF_053594575.1 Streptomyces sp. NPDC001880 | reverse complement strand
GTCGAACTTCTGCGGGAGTTCGAGACCGGCCTTGACCGCCGTGCCCAGCAGCCAGGACACGACGCCGGTCTTGAGGTGGGTGGCGATGTTGGTGACGAAGAGATTGAGGCCGGCGCCGACCGCCTTGACCAGGTTGCCGAGGAACCCGATCGGGTCCTTGATGATCTTCATGATCGCGGAGGCGGCCTTGGCGAGGATGCCGAGCAGGAGGTTCTTCAGCTCGTTGATCGTCTTGAGGGCGCCGACGATCGCGTCCTTCGCCTTCTGGACCAGCCCCTTGTTGGCCTCCTGGAGCTTCTTGATCTCCTCGTCGATCTTGTTCAGGGCGGCCGTGTATTTGTTGGCGAGGTCCTGGACGAGTTGTTCGGACTTCTCGTTGACGCTGGCTTCGAGGTCGTCGAACTTTCCCGCGAAGTCCTTCGCCGCGTCCTCGCCGAACTGACGCAGGTCTGCCGGGAGTTTGTCGACCTCGGCCTTCAGCTCCGCCCGCCCCTTGGCGATGCGGGCCTTCGCCTTGCCCAGTTCGGTGCCGATGATGTCGGCGACGGAGGAGATGACCGTCTGCATCTTCGCCACGTAGAGCTTGCGGGCCTCCTGGAAGAGGTCGTTGGCCTCCTTCGGCATGCCCATCAGCTTGTCCTTGGCCCACTTCGCCGGGCCGAACATCCCTGAGTAGCGCTTGTCCTTGTACTTCTTCATCCGGCGCTTGTGGTCGGCGGTGAACGCGTCCCGGGCCGCTTTCTCGCCCGAGGTGAATGCCTCGTCGACCTTCTTGTCCAGGCCGGACAGGGTGGCCTCGACGTCCTTCTTCGTGCCGTCGTAGACCTTCTGGAGCTTGGCCGTTACCTCTGCGCGCTTCTTCTCGTCCTTGGACTTCGTCTCGCCCTTGCCGCCGTCGACCTGTTTACCCGCCGAAGCACGGGTCGCGGTCAGGGTGTTCATGGCCTGGGCGCCGGAGGCTGCGGCCCCGGCCTTGGCGGTGGAGAGTTGTTGGGCTTCGGCTGATTTGCCCTTGGCGGGGGCCTTCGCTGAGTCCGTTTCCGCCGTCTTCTTCGCGGAGAGGGCCTCGTCGAACTCGGGCTCGTTGCCCTTGGCCAGTT
>NZ_JBSFET010000301.1:0-1106 GCF_053594575.1 Streptomyces sp. NPDC001880 | reverse complement strand
CACCACCGGCAGCGGCATCCGCTGTACGGGGACGACGGTCGCTCCCGGCCGGTGCGGGCCCGGCGGATCCGGACGCACGACCGGAACCGGCTGAGGCGGTCGCGGTGCCCGGCACGATGCTCGGGTAGTAGCCGGACTGGGCGGAGGTGAAGGCGAGCGTGGTCCGCAGCATCGCGTTGTGCAGTTCCGGGGTCTCGCTGAGCCGCACCACCGCTTCCCCCGCCCTGTCCCGGCGCAGGTCCGTGCGGGCGGCGAGCATCTCCCGGAGCGCATCGGCGAACGGCCGGTCGGTGGTGGCCTCGGCCAGTTCGGCGAAGTACTGCCGGGACAGTGCGTTCGGGCGGATGTGGGCACGCCACTGCCCGAGCTCGTCGAGTACCTCGCCCAGCCGGATCACCGCCTGTCCGCTGAACGGCTTGGACGTGTGGGTGGCGTACGAGGCGGTCTCCAGGCGCAGCAGCAGGGAGCGCTTGTCGTTGCAGGTGAGTGAGGCGATCATGGGCGTGGTGCCGTCGCGCTGGTTGAGGACCCAGCCGCCCTCGGTGATGACCGCGCCCGCCGTCACCTTGCCGGGGTGTTCCGCGAGGAACCAGCGCACGCCGTAGGGGCCCTGTTCCTCGTCGCAGTCGGACCAGAGGACGATGTCGCGGTCGAAGGCCGCTCCCTCGCGGACATGGCGCAGCAGAGCGGCGACGAAGGCGGCGTTGACGCCCTTCATGTCCAACGAGCCGCGGCCGTACAGCTTTCCGTCCTTGATCTGACCGGCGAAGGGGTCCGTCTCCCATCTGTCGCCGATGGCGGGCACCACGTCGGAGTGGCCGAGCAGGACCAGGGGCTTCTTCGTGGCCGGTCCGCTGCCGGGTATGCGGGCGAAGAAGTGGACGTTGCCGTCCTTCGGAGTGGGCACGATCTCGGTGCCGACCCCGGCGGCCCGGAAGATGCCCTGGAGCATCCGGGCGAGTGGCAGGGTGATCGCGCCGTCGCCGGGGTTGCTGGTGTTCTGGCGGATCATGGCGACGGCCAGGGCCACGGGGTCGGTGGGATCGCCGTCGAAGGAGGTGTCGCCCGTCGGCGCGGCGGCCCGCGCCGCGGGTGCCGCCGATGCC
>NZ_JBSFET010000300.1:0-1123 GCF_053594575.1 Streptomyces sp. NPDC001880 | reverse complement strand
CGCCCCCGTCCGGATACCGCATGTCTCCGGCGTACCAGCTCGGACGGACCGCGTCACCGGTCCCGACACAGATCCAGACCCCAAGACGCCGAAGTCAGTAAGGACGTGCGCTCAGCCGTCTACGGGGATCGGCCGGTCCGGTGGGCCGTCGGTCAGCAAGGACGCCAATAGTTTCGGCAGCTCAGCCGGACGCAGCACATCCGAGGTCGCGGCCAGTTCCGCAATGGTCCACCAGCGGTGCCCGGTGATCGCGGCCTTCTCGATCTCCTCGAAAGCCGAGGTATCGACCTGGAACGCAGGCACCCGGGCCATGTAGTAGCGCTGGCGAACCTCATAAGCGACGCCGCCCCGGACCGCTGTCCACGGACGCCCTCGCCAAATCTCCGGACCCAGCGAAAGGTTCGTCAGCCCAGTTTCTTCTCGCAACTCCCGCAGGGCTGCCTGCTCGTGGCTTTCGCCTGGCTTGAGCCCGCCTCCAGGAGTGAACCACCGAACGGAACCGTCCCCCTTGTTCAGGGCAGAGAACAGCAGTAGCCGACTGGCGTCGTCCAGCAACACCACGCGCGCGCTCGGGCGCGGCATCAGGCTCCCCTCCGGTTTCATCACCTCGTCAGATTAGAACCGCGGTCCCTGGGCGACCAACGGATTTGGTCACCGGGCTGAGCTGTCACGCAAGTCTGGTCAGAGCCGGATTCAGAGAGCCTCATGACCGTGCGGTGGCCTGGCGGTCGGCTTTGGTGGACTGGAAGCGGTAGGACTCGGTGTCGGTCTGGATCAGCGTGCAGCGGAACGTAATGCGGTCGGCGATTGCCGCGCAGAGCCGGCGGTCGCCGAAGGTCTTGTCCCACTCGGCGAACGGGGAGTTCGTGGCGACCGCGGTGGCCTTGCGCTCCTCGCGTTCGGTGAAGATCTGGAACAGCAGCTTGGCGCCCTTCTTGTCCAGGTTCGCGTAGCCGAACTCGTCCAGGCAGAGCAGGTCGACCTTGGTGTAGCGGGCCATGAGCGAGGACAGCCGCCTGGCCGCCTCGGCCCAAGCCTGCGCAGTCCAGGGTGCCGGTGCTGATCGGCGGTCACGGTGCGACGCGCACACCGCGGCTGGCAGCCCGCTACGCGAGCGAGTTCA
>NZ_JBSFET010000299.1:0-1127 GCF_053594575.1 Streptomyces sp. NPDC001880 | reverse complement strand
ACCTCGTCCGCTGGGACAACCACGGCCGGCTCACCTACACAGGCCGAGCCGACGAACAAGTCAAAATCCGCGGCTTCCGCATCGAACTCGGCGAGGTGGAGTCGGCACTGGCCGCCCACCCCGACATCGCCCAGGCAGTAGTCGTGGCACGAGAAGCCGGTACCGGCCGGGGCAGACGTCTCATCGGATACGTCGCACCGACACCCGGCACCCAATCCCCCGACCCCACCACGCTGCGTGAATTCGCCGCCGAGCGCCTGCCCGAATACGCGGTCCCGGCAACAGTCGTCATCCTCGACGCCCTCCCCCTGACCGCCAACGGCAAAGTCAACCGCAAAGCCCTCCCCGAGCCACAATTCACGGGGGGAGACCACCGGGCTCCGCGTACGGCGTTGGAGGAAGTGCTGTGCGGTGTCTTCGCCGAGGCGCTGGGCGTGGACTCGGTCGGTGTCGAGGACTCGTTCTTCGGACTGGGTGGCGATTCCATTGTCGCGATTCAGCTGGTGTCGCGGGCGCGTGCGGCGGGTGTGGTGTTCTCGCCCCGGGATGTGTTCCAGTGGCGCACGGTCGAGGCGCTGGCAGCCATTGCCGGGACGGCTGAGGTGGCACCTGCATTTGAGGCCGCGAGTGAGGCTATCGGTGAGGTGCCGCCGACGCCGGTCATGTCGCTCTTCGCCGGACGCGGCGGCCCGATGGACGGCTTCTTCCAGTCGATGGGTGCCCGGGTTCCGGCGGGCGTGCGGCTCACTGATGTCGAGGGAGCGGTGCAGGCGCTGGTGGATCACCATGACGTGCTGCGAATGCGGGCGTCGTTGACCGGTGAGGGCAGGTGGGTGCTGTCGGTGCCGGAGGTCGGTGCGGTGCGCGCGGCGGGTCTGGTGTGCCGGGTGGATGTGGCGGGTCTGTCGCGGGACAGGCTGGCGGCTGTGGTGGCGCAGGAGCAGACAGCTGCGCAGGGGCGTCTGGCCCCGGCGGGCGGTGTGTTGGTGCAGGCGGTCTGGTTCGACGCCGGGCCGGGCGCTGAGGGTCTGCTGCTGTTGGTGGTGCATCACCTGGTGGTGGACGGGGTGTCGTGGCGGATCCTGATGCCGGATCTCGAAACCGCGCTGAACGCCGTCGTCGCCGGG
>NZ_JBSFET010000298.1:0-1138 GCF_053594575.1 Streptomyces sp. NPDC001880 | reverse complement strand
GGGGAAGAGAAGAAGTCACTGCGCCGGGACCGTCTGGACGGTGCCGGTGTGCCGGGCACGTTCGGCGGCGAACGCCGCCAGATGACTGCCGAGCGTGGCCTTGGTGCCGGAGCGGACCGCGGCCGGGTCGCCGGTGGCGACGGCGTGGACGAAGGCATCGACCAACGCCGTGTCTCCGCCGCCGTGTCCCTCGGCGGCGTTGGAACCGCTCGTGTCGACCTCGTGGACGGTGACCTCGTCGGTGCGGAAGTCGTGGACGGTGACGCGCTTGCCGTCGCCGCGCAGCCAGCCGTGCGAGCCGAAGATCCGTGTCTGGCGGTCGGTCTGTTCGGTGAAGGCGACCATGGTGAACGTCGCGGTCATGCCGCCGGACAGCTGCATGGCGAGGACCTGGTGGTCGACCACGTCATTGTCGCCGCGGTACGCGCACAGGCCGTACGGGCCTTCGCGCAGCGCGGTCAGCAGCTCGGTCTCGTCCGTGGAGTCCGTGACGTGGGTGACCGGCCAGACCGCGCCCTTCTCGCGCAGCGTCGGCACGTACAGCTTGAGTGCGGAGTAGGGGCAGCCGTCCTCGACGGCGCAGTCCAGGCAGCGCTCCGCGGCACCGGCCGGGGCGTTCTCGGGCCGGAAGTGCTTGAGCCCACCGAAGCTGGCAACCTGCTCGATGCGCTCCCCGGTGACGTAGGAGATCCAGTCCAGGTCGTGGCAGGACTTGGCGAGCAGCATCGGCGAGGAGGCCCGCTCACTGCGCCAGGGCCCGCGGACGTAGGAGTGCGCGTAGTGCCACCAGCCGACGGGCTCCAGGTGCTCGACGCTGACGAGTTCGCCCAGCACGCCCGAGCCGACAACCTCCTTCACCAGGTCGGTGTAGGGGGTGTAGCGCAGGACATGGCAGACGGCGAAGAGCACACCCGCCTTCTCCACGCCCTCGATGAGGGTGCGGGTCTCGGCCTCGGTGGGCGCCAGTGGCTTCTCGGCGAGGATCGCGTACCCGGCCCGCGCCAGCGCCAGGACGGGCTCGACGTGATTGCGGTCCTGGGTGGCGACGATGACGGCGTCGGCGATGGCGTCCCCCTCGACGAGCGGCCGCCAGTCGTCGAACTCGACGGGTGCGCCGGCGGCGGCCCGCGCCGCGGGG
>NZ_JBSFET010000297.1:0-1159 GCF_053594575.1 Streptomyces sp. NPDC001880 | reverse complement strand
TTCGCGCAGTGCTTGCCCCGCCACCCGCTTCCATCGCTCTCTTCTACGTCCAGCCATAACGGAGCGTCACTCGGCACGAAAGCTGAGCCAGAACCCGATCTCGTGGACAAAGCCACGCGGTTGGCTTTGGATACGAGAACGGGAGATTGTCGACGGCTTCGGGAGTCGCTCACGGCTGCGTGGCCGGGTTTGGGGCCATCTCTCGGCGAAGGCCCTGAGTTGTTTCCGCTGTCGTTCTTCCTCCGCGATCCGGTCGGCGAGGACGGGTTGGTCGATGTACGGGGCGACGGCGGCGAGGACCAGGCGCTGAAGCTCGGTCGGGTCGAGCGCCTCGACCTCCCACTGCGCCGGCTGACCGGGGTCGAGCCCGTACCGGCGTGCGAACCCTGCCCAACGTGGGTCGCCGGCCTTCCCCGCAGCCGCGGGCAGCTTGTACTCGCGGACCTGGTCGTGGGTGAGCAGGACGCGTTCCACGTGACTCCAACAGTCCGTGCGGGCCACCCAATCCGGCTCGATGTCGGCCCCCGAGGCGTCGAAGTCGCCCACGTTTCTCCGGGGCGCCACGAGCGTGCGGTTCAAGTTCACGCAGCTCAGAAGCGGCCGGGATGACCATAGCCGGTGCAACACCTGTGGTGCATGGAGGCACACGGCGATTCATCCGGATGCGCTGGGGGCACCTCAGGTCGTTCAGCTGGTCGATGACAGGACCGCCCGAATGAGTGCCGACCCTAGACCGTGTCAGCGGCGTGGTTCACGCCGAGAGCCAGTCGAGCTTCGTCCTGACTGTTCCTCTGCGGCTGAGGCGATCCCTGACGGACCAGGCGTTCGCGTAGCGTGCGATAGATCGTTTCAACGTCGAGCAGTTCGGGACCGCCCTCGACTCCTCGCTCAAGGATGTCGAGCAGCACGCCTGTGAATTCGGGGTACCTCTTGTTCGAGGGTGCAAACGCAACGCGGGTCGCGGACGCGGAAGTCAATACGTAGGTGCCCAAAGCTTCGGCGAGTTCCGCCACGGTACCCGTGGACTGAATCGCTCGTCCTGAAAAACTGCAGTCGAGGATCAGGCCAGGTCGTTGCCGTCCACCACGAGGTCGCGGACCGCGACGACATGGGGATGGTCGAGACCGAGCAGGGCGGTGCGCTCCTGGACGAAGCGGCC
>NZ_JBSFET010000296.1:0-1164 GCF_053594575.1 Streptomyces sp. NPDC001880 | reverse complement strand
GTAGGAGAGCCGGCGTGAGCTTGAGGATCGTTGTCTGTGTGAAGTACGTGCCCGACGCCACCGGTGACCGGCATTTCGCCGATGACCTGACGGTGGATCGGGACGATGTGGACGGTCTGCTGTCGGAGCTGGACGAGTACGCGGTGGAGCAGGCGCTGCAGATCGCGGACGAGGCGGATGGTGCGGAGGTCACCGTGCTGACGGTGGGTCCGGAGGATGCCAAGGACGCGTTGCGCAAGGCGTTGTCGATGGGTGCGGACAAGGCGGTTCATGTCGAGGACGACGATCTGCACGGCAGTGATGTGATGGGTACGTCGCTGGTGCTGGCGAAGGCGGTGGAGAAGGCGGGTTTCGACCTGGTGGTCTGCGGTATGGCGTCGACGGACGGGGCGATGGGTGTGCTGCCGGCGGTGCTGGCGGAGCGGCTGGGTGTGCCGCAGGTGACGCTGTTGTCCGAGGTGTCGGTCGAGGGTGGTGTGGTGCGGGGTCGTCGTGACGGGGACTCGGCGTCGGAGCGGGTGGAGGCGTCGTTGCCGGCGGTGGTGTCGGTGACGGACCAGTCGGGTGAGGCGCGTTACCCGTCGTTCAAGGGGATCATGGCGGCGAAGAAGAAGCCGGTCGAGTCGTGGGACCTGGGGGATCTGGGGGTCGGGGCGGACGAGGTCGGTCTGGCGGGTGCCTGGACGGTGGTGGATTCCGCGGCGCAGCGTCCGGCGCGTACGGCGGGCACGATCGTGAAGGACGAGGGTGAGGGCGGGCGGCGGCTGGCCGAGTTCCTCGCGGGTCAGAAGTTCATCTGACCGGCTCCTTGGCTGTTCCTTTCGTCTGTTCTTTGCTACTGGCAGGAGATTGAAGTCCCATGGCTGAAGTTCTGGTCTTTGTCGATCACGTGGACGGTGCGGTGCGCAAGCCCACGCTGGAGTTGTTGACGCTGGCGCGTCGGGTGGGTGAGCCGGTGGCGCTCGCGGTGGGTGCGGGTGCCGCGGGTACGGCGGGTGTGCTGGCGGAGCACGGTGCGGTGCGGGTTGTGACGGTGGATGCGCCGGAGTTCGCGGAGTATCTGGTGGTGCCGAAGGTGGATGCGTTGCAGGCCGCGTGTGAGGCGGTGTCGCCGGTGGCGGTGCTGGTGCCGTCGTCGGCGGAGGGCAAGGAGGTCGCGGCGCG
>NZ_JBSFET010000295.1:0-1167 GCF_053594575.1 Streptomyces sp. NPDC001880 | reverse complement strand
GTTGACACTTGGCGTTCGTGGGTGGGTATCTGACGCAGCGACTCGTGCCGGACCCGGATCCCACAACCGCCCTCCCCGGGGGCCCAGGGCCTCTCGTCCGGATCATGCCGGGCTCGCGGGGTCCGGCACGCGTACTCGCCGCGTAATCGTCGGTCGCCAGGGCTCCTTCCCCGAGCTCTCGGCTCCGCTCCAGCAGGGAAGACCCCATCCGACTCCCTCCTCCGCCTTGCGACCGCACGCACCGGACCTTGCTCCGTGATCCGGCCTGGTCCAGACGGAAGACCCCAGCCCCCGTCCCTCCGCAATTCCCCCGTACCGCAAGGAGATCCCCGTGGCAGTCGTCGCGGAACCAACCCGCCCAGGTCGCCGCAGCGGGCCGCAGGCGCGCCGCGAGGCCCGGATCGGCCTGCTCTTCGTCCTTCCGTGCTTCCTGCTCTTCCTGGCGTTCCGGTTCGGTCCGGGCATCGCCGGGGTGCTGATGAGCTTCACCGACTACACGCTCACGGGCGGCGGCAGCTTCATCGGGCTGGACAACTTCACCCGCCTGTGGGACGACCCGCTGTTCTGGCAGGCGCTGAAGGTCACGGTCCTCTACACGGTGCTCGCGGTGCCGGGCACGCTGCTCGCCTCGGTGTCCCTGGCGCTGATCACCCGCCGCGCGTTCCGCGGCGCCAAGTTCTTCCGTTCCGTGTTCTTCCTGCCGGTCGTCACCTCGCTGGTGCTGGCCGCCACCGTCTTCGTCTGGATCTTCTCGACGGGTGGGCCGTGGTCCACCCTGATGAGCTGGTTCGGGATGTCGGAGGGCTCCTGGCTCTCCGACGACGTGCTGGTGCTGCCCGCGCTCGCGATCGTGGGCGTCTGGTCCCGCTTCGGGTACGGGATGCTCATCCTGCTGGCCCGGATGCAGGACATCCCGCGCGAACTGGAAGAGGCCGCGCTCACCGACGGCGCCGGGCCCTGGCAGCGGTTCCGGTACATCGTGCTGCCGCAGCTCAAGCCCGCCCTGTTCTTCCTCGCCGTGATCGAGACGACGGCCTCGTTCCAGGTCTTCGACGCGGTCTACACGATGACTGGCGGCGGCCCCGCCAACGCCAGCTACACGCTCGTCTTCCAGCTCTACGACGCGGGCTTCAAGTACTTCGACCTGGGTTACGCCTCCGCCATCGG
>NZ_JBSFET010000294.1:0-1179 GCF_053594575.1 Streptomyces sp. NPDC001880 | reverse complement strand
CTTCGCCGAGTGTCGTTCGGTGGATGGTCGGCCGGGTGGTCTGGACATCACGATCGAGTACGCGACGGATCTGTATGACGCGCGTTCGGTGGAGTTGGCGGGTGAGCGTCTGGTGCGGTTGTTGGGTGCTGCGGCGTCGGCGCCGGATGTGCCGGTGGGTGAGTTGGAGTTGCTTTCGGTTGGTGAGCGGGGGTTGTTGCTGGGGGAGTGGTCGGGTGCGGTCACGGGTGGTCCGGATGCGGGTCTTGCGCAGTTGTTCGGGGCGCAGGTGGTGCGGACGCCGGATGCGGTGGCGGTGGTGGGTGAGGGGCGTGAGCTTTCCTACCGTGAGCTGGATGGGCTGGCCAATGGTGTGGCGCGTCGGTTGATGGGTGAGGGGGTGCGGCCGGGGGATCGGGTTGCGTTGTTCCAGGATCGTTCGGTGGGTGCGGTGGTCGCCACGTTGGGTGTGGTGAAGGCGGGTGCGGTGTATGTGCCGTTGGACACCCGTTATCCGGCGGATCGTGTGGAGTTGATCGTGGGTCGGTCGGGTGTCACGCATCTGGTGACGGACCGGGATCCGGGTTCGTTGGTGTTGCCGGCGGGTGTGCGGGTGCTGGGTTCGGTGACGGACGGCGGGGGTGCCCTGGTGGACGTCTCGGATCCTGGGGTGTCGGTGCATGTGGACCAGCCGGTGTATGCGATGTTCACTTCGGGTTCGACGGGGGTTCCGAAGGGGGTTGCGGTCACGCATCGCAATGTCGCGGATCTGGCGGCTCAGACGATGTTCGCGAACGGTAGCCACACGCGGGTGCTCTTCCACTCCGCGATGGCGTTCGACGCGTCGACGTACGAGATGTGGGTGCCGTGGCTCAACGGAGGCGCTCTCGTCGTGGCCCCGGCGGGACACCTCGACGCTGCAGCGTACGAGAAGTTGATCGCTGAGCACGGGATCACGGCGCTGTGGATGACGGCGGGTCTGTTCCGGGTGATGGCGGAGGAGGTGCCGGGGGCGTTTGCCGGGGTGCGTGAGGTGTGGGCGGGAGGTGATGTGGTCCCGCCGGAGGCGGTGCGCAGGGTTATGGACCGTTGCCCGGACGTCACGGTGGTGAACGGTTACGGTCCGACGGAGACGACGACGTTCGCGTCCACCCACCGCATTCACCGTCCGCTGGACTACGCGGGTGCCATCCCGATCGG
>NZ_JBSFET010000293.1:0-1210 GCF_053594575.1 Streptomyces sp. NPDC001880 | reverse complement strand
GCTCCTCTCGACGAGGCGAGCCGGGTCAGGCTCAAGGAGATCCACGCCGGCTCCGTGAAGGAGCTGGAGGACGGCCTCGCGCCGGAGCTGGTGGACTCGGGATCCAGCCGGCCACCTGTCCTTGCCGGCATCGTGCGGGACGAGGCCGCGTACCGCAGAGGAAAGCGTGTGTACGAGTGACACGGCGCCGAGGACACCGCTGCCGGGCATAGTGTCGCCCGTGGCGTGGAAGCGATCTACGCATGACCGAAAGTGACAGTCCTCATATCTCGATGCCCAGGATCACCGTGCTGGGAGTGCAGCCCGGTGATCCGCCCTTCCGTCTGGTGGAGATCGACGGGGAGGTTGTCAGCGCCGCAACATCGATGATGGATGTGCTCAACGCCGCATCGGCCGCAGGAATCAAGGTGCACGACCTTGACGACCCCGACGTGGTGCGCTGGGTGGGCGGTGGCAAATACATCTGGAGGCCGCACTGACAGTTCTTCCGTGGCCGACCGTGCGCCACACGGCCGAGTGGCCCGGACACCGTCGCACCGGGCCACTGGTCAGCCCCGGTACGGCTCCCAGCTGTCCGACCAGGCACCGTCGGGGTAGCTGTAGCGCAGGCGTTTTTACCGCCGGCCGTCGGTACCGGTGATGACGATGGAGAAGGTGTCGTGGGGGAGCGGTTCCACGGTGACCCCGCTCGTCGCCACTGCGCCCATGGACGACCATGTGGTCCAGCTTCCGGCGGTGTCGTTCCAGCGCGTCCACGCGGCCCGGTCGGTGCCGATCGCGAGTTCCTGCCGGGTGACGTTGTCGAACGTGCAGAAGCTGACGCCGTACTCGCAGATGACGCAGGCGCCGCCCACCTCGCACACGCTCGCGTGGGCCGGCGTGGCCGCCACGGCGATTCCCGCCGCGGCAGTGGCCGCGACGGCGGCGGCCTCGAGCTTCCGCAGGTTGATGACCGACTCCCTCGGCGTTGTGTCGACGGCCGACCGCCGGCCGGCGCGAACACACCGATGTACGGACACATCGACGTACGAATGCACCGGCACACGAACACACCGGTACACGAACACATCGACAGGCGAGCCCGCGCGCCGTCACGAGCCGGAGCCGAAGGCCCGACCGGTCCCGAAGTCTCACGCCCCGCACTGACGTTCCACGCACGTTTCGCTGACGTTTCGCTGACGTCGCGTGTGCGGGCCCGCCGCACCGGGGC
>NZ_JBSFET010000292.1:0-1248 GCF_053594575.1 Streptomyces sp. NPDC001880 | reverse complement strand
GGTGGGTCCGGCGTACGGCGCTCTGCCAGGCACGGAAGACGTCCGTGTCGTAGTCGGAGTCGGGCGCCCGGCTCGTTCGCACCGGCGACCGCGGTGACCGGGCAGGTCAGCGGGGCGTCCGGGGCCGGCCGGTAGTTGTCCAGGAGTGCAAGGTCGGCGCGGAAACTTCTGAGGACATCGGCGCGCAGGTCCGGGTGGCCGCCCGGATGGCCGAGGGGCTCGCCCCAGTGCCGTTCGATCACGCGCAGGAGCGCCTCGTCGGGCAGCAGGTGAAGGGGCTCACCGAACGCCGGCAGGGGTGGCGCCTGACACGAGGAGACGATCAGGCGGTCGGGGCCCTGCCGGCCACGGCGGCGCAGCTCCTTCGCCGTCTCGAAGGCGAGCAGTGCGCCGAGGCTGTGCCCGAAGAGTACGAACGGACCGTCGCCGTCGAAGGGGACGGCGGTCACCAGGGCGTCGACCAGCGGTCCGACGCGCGTGAAGGGCGGCTCGGCGTGGCGGGTGGTGCGGCCGGGCAGATGGACTCCCCAGACCTGGACGTCCGGCAGGTCGTCGGCCCAGCGCACGTACTCCCCCGGCGATCCGCCGGCGTGCGGGAAGCAGAAGAGCGAGGTGGCGGCGTCCGGTCGGCGATGGCGGCGCACCGTCCAGCCGCTCATCGGGTGCCCTGTGCGGTCAGGCGCTCCGCTATGAGTGCGGCGAACTGCTGGGCGGTGGGGGCCTGGAAGAGTGCGCGGGGCACGAGTTCGACGGTGAAGACCTCGTGGGCCCGCGCGACGAACTTGGCGGCGATGAGGGAGTCACCTCCGAGGTCGAAGAAGCTCTCGTCCGGCTCCACGTAGGGCAGTTCGAGGATCTCCGCGAAAAGGGCGGCCACCCGTTCGACGTTGTCGTCGGCCCCTGCCGGTGCCGGCTGCGGAGGTGCGGCGGAAGACGGGCCGGGCCGTTGCGCGAAGGCGGGGGCGGGGCCGTCGGTCTCCACCGTGTAACGCCGTCCCGAGAAGGGGTAGGCAGGGAGGGCGACGCGCTCGGGTATGGCGTCGTGCAGCGCCGCCCAGTCGACGGGGGCGCCCGCGAGCCACAGGCGTCCGACGGTGTCGAGTACGGCAGCTTCGTCGGTGGGGGTCCGCTCGGCGCGCAGATCGAGGGCGAAGGCCAGGCGGTCACCGCCATGGGCGCGCTCACCACCGTCACCGCGGACCTCCTCGACGACGGCCGGGCACCCCTGAAGAGCGATATCAAGCAACT
>NZ_JBSFET010000291.1:0-1252 GCF_053594575.1 Streptomyces sp. NPDC001880 | reverse complement strand
TTCACGGAGCCGCTCCACCTCACCAAGATCCACAGGCCGCAGCATGCGCCACCGCAACCACCGAGATCAAATCAACCTAACGAAGTACTACTAGGTACTTTCGTTTAGATCATCGTGCGGACCAGATGAAGATGCCTACGATGTGGAGTCCGGCGAGGTAGATGGTTGCGGTCTTGTCGTAGCGGGTGGCCAGGCCGCGCCAGTGTTTGATGCGGTTGATGCATCGTTCGACGGTGTTGCGCTGTTTGTAGGCCTCGCGATCGAAGGCGGGTGGTCTGCTGCCCCGGCTGCCGCGCCGTCTGCGGTGGGCGGCCTGGTCGGCTGAGGTCTCGCCGGCATCGTCACCAGGACTAACCCGTGTGTGCGCCGAGGAGGCTGGAGAGACGGTGTGGTGGCCGCGCTCCCGCCGTCTTCGCGGGTGTGGAGGCGTCTCGTAGGATGGCCCCGTGGAGCGGGGAAAGCTGATCGCGGACCGTTACGAGCTGATCGGCCGTCTGGGTCGGGGTGGCATGGGCGAAGTGTGGGCCGCGCGGGATCGCGTGCTCCACCGTGAGATCGCGCTCAAGCTGTTAAATCTCGACGGGATTACCCAGTCTGACCTGACCCGGCGGTTCGAGCGCGAGGCGGTGGCCGCTGCCCAGATCGTCCACCCCAACGTTGCCGCCCTGTACGACCGGGGCGTCCACGACGACGTGTTGTTCCTGGTCATGGAGAAGGTGGACGGCCAGACGCTCACGGCGCGTCTCCAGGCCGAGAGTCCTTTCCCCCTGACGCGTGCCGTGGCCATCGCCAGCGGCATCTGCACCGCGCTGGAGGCCGCCCACCGGGCCCAGGTCATCCACTACGACATCAAGCCTCACAACGTCATCCTCACCGGCGACGGGCTGGTGAAGGTCATCGACTTCAGGATCGCCGGGTTCGTCCAGGCCGCGTTCACCGTGGCGCGCTCCTCCCAACTGACCCCGGCCGGAACGCCGGAGTTCGGCGCACCAGAGCAGTTCCTCACGGAGCGCGGCGACGAACGCTCCGACCTGTACGCACTCGGTGGAATCCTCTTCGCGATGCTCGCCGGCCGACCGCCCTTCACCGGGCACAACAGCATCGCGGTCGTGCGACGCAAACTCGACGAGGAGGCCCCGCCCCTCGACGCGTTCCGCCCCGGCCTGCCGCCGGAGGTGACCGCGCTCGTCGCCGAACTACTGGAGCGTGATCCCGACCGGCGCCCCCAGTCGGCACAGCAGGTCCAGCAGCG
>NZ_JBSFET010000290.1:0-1283 GCF_053594575.1 Streptomyces sp. NPDC001880 | reverse complement strand
GGCATGTCGGGGTCGAGGTCGGCCATGACGCCGCCTTCGGGAGCCTGGACCCAGCCCAGACCCCGCAACTCCTCCGGCATGTCCGCCGAGGAGAACCGCCCCAGATAATTGAACCCGATCTGCCCCAGCCCATACCCCGACAACACCCCCGCCGTCTCCGCGTTGAGATACCGCAACAGCCCGAACCCCATCCCCTTGTCAGGGACCGCCCGCAACTGCTCCTTCACCGCCTTCACCGCACGCCCCGCCGCAGCACCCCCGGCCAGCACCTCACCCAGATCACACCCGGCCACATCCAAACGGACCGGGAACATACTCGTGAACCACCCCACCGTCCGCGACAGATCCGCCCCCGCAACCAACTCCTCCTCACGACCATGACCCTCCAACCGGATCAAAGCCGACGACTCCACCACACCACGCCGCGAACGCCACTCAGCCAACGCCAACGCCAACCCCGCCAGCAGACCATCGTTCACCCCACCACGGAACGCCGCCGGCAACGCCGTCAGCAACACCTCCGTCACCTCCGAAGGCACCGCCACCCGCACCCGGCCCACCGTGGCCATCGTGTCCACCAACGGATCCACCCGACGCACACCCAGCAACGGATCAGGACCCACCAACACCCGCTCCCACAAAGCGAGTTCCGCCACACGCCCAGGCCGAGCAGCCTCCTCTGCCAACGCATGCATCCACCGCCGCGCCGAAGTCCCCACCCCCGCAAGCACCGGCACCCGCCCCGAACGCACCTGCTCCCACGCAACCGCCAGATCCGGCAGCAGAATCCGCCACGACACACCATCCACCACCAGATGATGGAGAACCACGAGCAGCCGGCCCTCACCACCACCCGCCGGATCGAACCACACAAACTGCGCCATCACCCCACCAACAGGATCCAGCCGACCCGCCGCCGCATCCAACTCCCCAGCCAGCACCCCCTGCCAGGAAACGTCCTGCCATGCTCCGGAACACTCCACCCGACGGATCAGGTCCCCGGCAGCCGACGCACCCGGTGCGGTAACCACCAGCCCGGCCCCGCCCTCGGCCACATCCGCGTCATGGCCGTCAGCCACGAGTCGCGCGCGCAGCACATCATGGGCATCCAGCACCGCCTGCACCGTCGCGGCCAGACCCGCCGCGTCGATCCCCTCAGGCAAAGTCACCACCATCGACTGCTGGAACCGGCCATACCCACCACCGAGCTCCAGCAGGTACTGGGCGGCCGGGGGCAGGGGCGACCATCCCACTCCCCCACCCGACAACTCGGCCAGCACCGG
>NZ_JBSFET010000289.1:0-1304 GCF_053594575.1 Streptomyces sp. NPDC001880 | reverse complement strand
GCACATCCAGGGATCCGGCGCTGCTGGCACGGTTCGTGAAGCTGCGGGTGATCGAGCCGGAGAACACGTTCTGGCAGCGCGGTATCCAGGCGTGCGTGCGGTATGTGAAGGAGACCGGGGCGCAGCAGTTGCGGGTGCCGTACGGCTACGTCACCCCTGATGACTGGGTGTCGGCCGGGTTCCCGCTGGGGACATGGCTCGCCGACCAGCGGAAAACCCACAAAGCCGGGCGTCTGGACTTGGGACGGGTGGAGCAGTTGGCCGGTCTGGTCGCATCAGGACGTTGCGTTCGAGGAAGGCCTCACGGCTTCCCGTGCCTGGGCGGCCGTGCACGGGCATCTCCTGCTTCCGGCAACTGCGACCGCCGGGTGACGGAGGGGACCAATGCGCCGCCGCGTCGGGTGCCGGCACACGAGCGGGCCTTGCGCGCACAGGAACGGGAACCCGAATCGGGCCATCGGCGAACAGCGGGTGACCATGCCCGCGTCTTCGAGGGAAAAACATGAGCCTAAGAGGCGACCGATGACCGCTTCACCGAGCGTCGGAGTCCACCGTGCCGAGGGCACGAACCAGCGGTCGGACTCCGACGCCTCGGTGATCGAACGGTCCTGGGACGAGCCCGATGCCTTCGCCGTGCTGTTCGACCGCTACGCCGACGACATCCACCGGTACGCGGCCCGGCGGCTGGGTGCCGACGTAGCGGACGATCTGATGGCGGAGACCTTCGTGATCGCCTTCCAGCGACGGCGCCGCTACGACCTGTCGAGGGCTCAGGCGCGCCCGTGGCTGTACGGGATCGTCACCAATCTCGTCGGTGAGCACCGGAGGGCCGAGGCGCGCCATCTCCGGGCGCTGGCGCGGGTCGCCGCTGGCGTCCCGGACGAGGGAGGCGGCGAGCCGATGGCCGAGCGGGTGACCGACCGGGTCACCGCCGAGAGCGCCCGAGGTGCGCTGGCGGGCTGCATCGCCAAGCTGCCGCCCCGCTATCGGGACGTGCTGCTGGTGATCGCCTGGGGTGATCTCGACTACGTGGAGGCCGCGGAGGCCCTGGGGGTGCCGGTGGGCACCGTCCGCTCACGGCTGCACCGGGCTCGAAGGAGACTGCGCGACGCATTGGGCGGGTCCGATCCCACAGCCCTGCAAGAGTTCCAGGAGGAGCCCGATCATGGATGACCTCACCTCCGTGAAGGAGTTGGAGGCGGACACGCCTCCCCTGACCGCCGAGGCCCGTGCCGCCGCCCGCACCCGGCTGATGACCGCCATCGGCCGGGAGAGCCGCAGGGGGGTCGCTCTCGCTCTGCCCA
>NZ_JBSFET010000288.1:0-1353 GCF_053594575.1 Streptomyces sp. NPDC001880 | reverse complement strand
GGACCCCCGTTCCCCGAGGATGACCACCCTCAGCGCGGCGCAGGTGCTGCACAAGGCCGCGGACAGGACGCGGTCCACCGGTGCCAGCCTGCCGATCCCGCGGAACGACCAGTACTTCTACACCAAGACCTACATCGCGCGAACCCCCGTGAAGGGCGGGAAGACCAGGACGTGGACGGACGAGAGCTGGCTGTCGGTGGACGGCTCCAGGCCCTCGCGCCGGCAGGAGCACGGCAAGATCCACAACGATCCCCCGCTGGGCGAGCACGAGGTGCAGTGGCCGCCCAATGAATACGCGAAGCTGCAGAAGTGGCCGACCGACCCCGACGAGCTCCTCAAGTGGCTCGGCCGCGGGCGCGTCGAGGTCGTCGAGCCGTCCGGGGCGAAGGGGGGCAAGGCCAGCGGGCCCGCGCCCGACCCCGACAAGATGGTGTTCATGGAGGCATGTCTGCTCATGCAGGGGCCGCGGGTCATGCCGCCCGGCCTGCAGGCCGCCGCTTTCGAGGCCCTGGCGAAACTGCCACGCATCAAGGTGAACGAGGACGAGGTCGACGCTCTGGGCCGGCACGGGGTCGGGGTGTCGTATCCCCACCTGACCTTCACCTTCGTCTTCGACCGTGAGACCTACGACTACCTGGGCATTCGTCTCAAGGGCAGCAACGCGAAGCGCGTCGACGGCGAGTGGCGGCAGGTCGACAGGTACTTCGAGATGCTCAGCAGTCAGGAGGTGGGCGTCGTCGACCGGATCGGCCAACGTCCGTAACCGCTCGAAGGGCCCGTGGTGACGGGAGGAGTAGCCGGGGGCGTGTCGGACGCCCCCTGGCCCGGCCGTGGCCGACGAGGGAGCTGACGGCCTCCTGGGAGGGGCCGGGTGCCGCCATACGCACTAGTAGTGCTTGGTCAGGTTGGTGTGGCTGCGGATATGTCGCGTTGGCAGGTGTGGGGCATGCGCCGGTCCAAACCGCGAGCAGGGTCTGTAGCTCGCGGACGACCTGGTAGAGGCTCAAGCCGGCGCCGCGTCTTTTGGGGCACGGGCCAGCCGCTGCAACGTGCAGAAGGCATGTGCGACGGAGACGAGGGTGACGTGGTGGTGCCAGCCGTTCCAGGTGCGGCCTTCGAAGTGGGCCAGGCCCAGGGCCTGCTTCATCTCCCGGTAGTCGTGTTCGATGCGCCAGCGGAGCTTGGCCAAGCGGACCAGGGTGGTCAGCGGGGTGTCGACGGGCAGGTCGGAGAGCCAGAACTGGACCGGCTCGCTCTCACCGGCGGGCCACTCGGCCAGCAGCCAGCACAGGGGCAGTTCCGGACCGTCGGTGGCCTGCCGGACCTCGCGTCCGGCAGGCCGGATCCGCAAGG
>NZ_JBSFET010000287.1:0-1368 GCF_053594575.1 Streptomyces sp. NPDC001880 | reverse complement strand
ATGCCATAGCGGACAGTCACCCCACCGTAACGATCAGTCACCCTCGGCTGTCCGACCGGCTCACGGCGACGGCGTATCACATCCCGGCCGACAAGGCGCTGGTCGGCGCGGGCTCGGTGAACCCGGCGGCGGCCGTCACCGCCCCGGGCCCCGATCCCACGGCCGACCCGCCCCCTCAGGCCCCGGCAGCACCCCACATGCCACCTCCCGAGGCCCACTCCGGCCGCACCACGGCCATCGCCATCGCCATCGCCTCCGCCGCCGGGGCGGCCGTCCTCATCACGCGATTTACCGCGTTCACCCTTCCCCGGGCCCGCCGCCGGGGCTGGCGCCGGGGCTGGCGGCCGGGAGGATCGACGCCGCAGGCGGCAGCCGCCGGACACGGGCCGGGCCAGCATGCTGTTCACGGCCCGGTCCCGGCCCGTCCTGCCGCGTCAGCAGGCCGGGTCTTCGGCGGTGCGACAGCCGACGCCGGGGGTCGTCGCGATGACGGGCGGACCGCCCAGTCGGCATCACCACCGGTTTGCGCCGCTGGGAGGTCGGAGCGGGTGCTCCGACCGTACCCCTCGGGCCGGCCGAGCGGGTCGGCCCGAGGGGAGCGGTGGTCGCCACCGACATCGACGTGTCGTGGACCCGGGACATCGACGGTGGTGTGATCGAGGTGCTGCGCCACGACGTGGCGGCAGACCCGCCGCCACCCGGTGCGTTCGACCTCGTTCACGCACGGCTGGTCCTGGTACATGTCCCCGGTGGTGCCGAGGCGCTGCGCCGGATGATCCAGGCGCTGCGGCCCAGTGGGTGGCTGTTCCTGGAGTATGCCGACCCGGGGTTGCAGCCGCTGTTGTGTCCGGACGAGTCCGGACGCAACAGCAGCTCGCGAACCGGCTGCGTTCCGGTTTCCGCGCCTTGATGGCGGCACGCGGCGCGGACCTCGCGTACGGGCGCACGCTGCCCCGGCTGCTGCGCGAAGCGGGTCTTGAGGATGTTCAGGCCGACGCCTACTTCCCGATCACCTCGCCGGCCTGTGCCGTCCTCGAGGCCGCGACCGTGCAGCCCCTCCGCCACCGTCCGGTGGTGGAGGGGCTGTCCACCGACGAGGAGATCGACCGCCATCTGGCGAACGTCGCCACCGGGCGCCTCGACCTGGCCACCGCTCCGATGGTCTCCGCGTGGGGTCGCCGCCTGTAACCACTGGCCGGCACGGTCCGCTGTCCGGGCTCAAGGCGCGGCGTCCGTCGACAGTTTCCGGAGGTACGCCTCCAGCTCGGCGGCCCCGGCCAGCATGGCGCGCCCGCGGGCGGACAGCCTGCCGCGCCAGTGGTGCAGGGTCGACTCCAGCGGCTCCAGCGTGAAGGCACCCCACCACAG
>NZ_JBSFET010000286.1:0-1376 GCF_053594575.1 Streptomyces sp. NPDC001880 | reverse complement strand
TGCCAGGAGGAGCAGGCGACGCTGTTCGGCGGGTTGTCGGCGGTGTTGCGTGTGCTGCTGCTGCGGTACACGGGGCAGCGGGATGTGGTGCTGGGTACGTCGGCGGTCACGCGTTCGGTGCCGGAGCTGTACGACCAGATCGGCTGTTACATCAACACCATCGCGCTGCGGGACGAGGTGCCGGAGGACGCGAGTTTCCGGGAGCTGCTGCGGGCTGTTCAGGGCACGCTGCACGAGGGGCTGCGGCATCACGAGTACCCCTTCGACCGGGTGGTCCGGGACGCGGGTGTGGTGACGGACACCGACCGCAACCCGCTGTTCGACGTAATGATCATGGTCGACCACGCCTGGGGCGACCCCACCGAGACGATCGACGGTCTGCGGGTCAACCGTCTCGATGTGACCAACAACCACAGCAAGATGGACCTGACGTTCTTCTTCGAGGAAACGCCGGCCGGTCTGCGGGCGTCGGTGGAATATTCGACGGAGTTGTTCGACGCCCGGCGTGTCGAACGAATGCTGGACCACCTCGACGTGCTGCTCGGTGAAGTGGTCGCGGGCCCGGACCGGCCCGTCGAATCCCTGCCCCTGCTTCCGTCAGGTGAGCGTGAGCTGGTGGTGCATGGATTCAACCAGACCGATGTCGCGTACGACCTGGACACAACCGTCTCGCAGCTCTTCGAGGAACAGGTCGTGCGGACTCCGGACACGGTGGCGACCGTGGACGGAGAGCGGTCACTGACGTTCGCGGAGCTCAACGCGCGGGCGAACGCGGTGGCGTGGACGCTGCGCGAGGCCCATGGAGTGGGTGCGGGTGATCTGGTCGCCTTGCATCTGGAGCGATCGGTCGACATGACCGTGGCGATTCTCGGTGTACTCAAAGCCGGAGGCGGCTATCTGCCGATCAGCACCACCGATCCGGCGGACCGCGTCGCAACCGTGCTGGAGGACAGCGGCAGCAAAGCCGTTCTCCTGGCCGGACCCGCGGCCCCGAAGGACCGTCCCGCCCTGGAGGACCGTCCCGTCCTGGACATCACCGACCCCGGCACACTGTCGGCCCGAACGGACAACCCGCCGCGGGTCGCGGGGCCGGACGACCTGGCGTACTGCATCTACACCTCGGGCTCGACCGGACGTCCCAAGGGTGTGCTCATCGAGCACCGCTCCCTCACCAACCGACTCCGCTGGGCCGCCGAGGAACTCGGCTACCGCGCCTCGGACGTCTTCCTGCAGAAGACCCCGTACTCCTTCGACGTCTCAGTCCCCGAGCTCCTGCTGCCCGGGATCATCGGTGCCAAGCAGGTCATGCTCCGCCCCGGCGGCGAGTCCGACCCGGAGACGATCCGCGCCGCGATCGAGCAGCACGGCGTCACCAC
>NZ_JBSFET010000285.1:0-1396 GCF_053594575.1 Streptomyces sp. NPDC001880 | reverse complement strand
GGGCTGTCGGCGCGGGCTTCGTAGTCGGCGCGGCCGCCAGGTATGCGCGGTGGAGTACACCATCGCCGGCCACGAGGGCGCCTACCGGCTCATCACCACGATCCTCGACCCGGACAAGGCCCCGGCCGCGGAACTGGCCGCCCTCTACGCCCAGCGATGGGAGTTCGAGTCCACCCTCGACGAAATCAAGACCCACCTCGGCGGACCGCACCTGGTCCTGCGTTCACAGCACCCCGACGGCGCCGAGCAGGAACTCTATGGCTTCCTGCTCGTCCACCACGCCATCCGACACCTGATGCACCAGGCCGCACAACAAGCCGACCAGGACCCCGACCGGATCTCCTTCACCCGCTCACTGCGCGTCGTGCGCCGCCAGGTCACCGACCAGGCGGCATTTTCCCCCCGGCAGACTCACCCGCGCCATCAAAACCACCCACGCTGAACTCCTCGAACGCGTCCTGCCACCACGACGCCGGCGCCCCCGCCATCACCATCGTTGACGCCACCAAACCCAAACGGGTCAAGCGAACAAAAACCCCCTAGTTACCGGTATTGAGGCTAAAGAGAGCCGCCGAGAGGCACTGTGACGAGGAGGTACAGCCCGAGGCCGATGGCTGCAAGGCCGATCACTACGAGGAACCAATAGACGGGAGCTCCGTCGTAGCCTTTGAGCGCTGCGCGGTCAGGGTCGGCTGGGTCGTAGTAGATCACCGCAGGGGCGCCCACCTTGAAGCGTCCCTTCCCGCTCTTGTACATCCTGGGGCAGTATTCGTGCCGACTGCCGTCAGGAGTCTGCCAGGCCACAATTGGGGAATAGAGCGTCTGCCCGCTATCGCTCGAGCTGCGGCCATGACGGACAACCTCCCCGTACGCCATGGCTCCGGTCCGCCGCAGATTTCTGGCCCTGCGTATGCTCCGTATGCCGAAGGCCAGGAGGGCCACACCGAAGATCAGTACGGGGATGAAGCCAAATGGCACGCTGTACCCACTGGAGTCGTCCACGGTCAGAGAAACGCGCTGTTCCCCCACCGGAGTTCCGACAGTCCCGTTGAGGGGGCTAAAGTCGGCCACCTGGTGGATGTCGCCGGGATGGCGTCAGCAGAGGCTGAGGGATCTTCCAGCCGCGATCTGGTCCTCCATGCGGTCCTGGTAGGGCTGGTGGAGCCGTCCTGCCTGGCCGTGAAAGATCTTCCGCGCAGCGCGTGCCGGCCATCCTGGAGGTTGGCCTGAACCTTATTTGGCGGCGGTAACAGGGCTCGTCGGCGAGCCGCAGGATGAATTACCGGCCCGCAAGCTGAAGATGAACCGCCCCGGTTCGAATGGAGACTCGATTCCGTGAAAGGATTGAGTCATGGCACGCCCCTCTTCGTATCCCCTTGAGCTGCGCAAACGAGCG
>NZ_JBSFET010000284.1:0-1403 GCF_053594575.1 Streptomyces sp. NPDC001880 | reverse complement strand
GGTGGTTGCGGTGGCGCATGCTGCGGCCTGTGGATCTTGGTGAGGTGGAGCGGCTCCGTGAACGCCTCGGCGCATTCGTGGCCGAGGTGTTCGTGTCCCTGGCGCGCAAGGACCAACGTCGGCAGGGGAATTGTTATCTGCGCGGGCTGATGCTGGACGGGCGGCGCAAGTCGATCCAGCCGATGGCCGAGCGGCTGCCGGACGGGAACATGCAGGCGTTGCAGCAGTTCGTCAGCCAGTCGCCGTGGGACCACGCGCCGGTGCTGCGGCAGATCGCCAGGAAAATGACCTCCGCCCTCGCGCCGGAGGCGTGGGTGATCGACGACACCTCGTTCCCGAAAGCCGGGGATCAGTCGGTGGCCACTTCGCGGCAGTACTGCGGCGCGCTGGGCAAGCGCTCGCTCTGCCAGGTCGGTGTGAGCGTCCACGCCGTCACCGACAAGGCTTCCAGCCCGTTGTCCTGGCGGCTGTTCGTGCCGCCGGACTGGGATGACCGCGAGGATGTGCGCCGGCGACGCACCGGCCTGCCGCCGGAGGTCGGGCACATCGAGAAGTGGCGGCTGGCCATCGACGCTCTTGAAGAGTTGATCTCCTGGGGGCTCGCCCCGCAGGTCGTGGTCGCTGACGCGGGCTACGGCCAGTCGGCGGCCTTCCGCCATGCCCTGCGCTCGCGGGATCTGGACTACATCGTGGCGGTGCGCGGGGACGAGACCGCACACCGCCACGATGCGCGGCCCGAGGCGCCCGCCTACGGTGGCGCCGGCCGCAGGACGCTGCCCCGCTACCGCACGGATTCCGTCGCCCTGTACGAGCTCGCCGCCGCGGGCGGCCGCGGGGCGTTTCGGCAGGTCACCTGGCGCCAGGGCAGTCGCGGGGCGATGCGCTCAAGGTTCCGTGTCCTGCAGGTACGGCCCGCGGGGAAGATCCCCCGGGCGCTCGCCGCCGCCGACGCGGGCGGAAGTGCCTCCTGGGACGGCGTCCTGCCGACCGAGACCCTCCTGGCCGAATGGCCACCGGACGCGAGCACACCCACCGAGTTCTGGCTGACCAGCCTGCCGCCCGAGACCGCAGTCCGCCAACTCGTGCGCCTGGCCAAGATCCGCTGGCGTATCGAACACGACTACCGCGAGATGAAGCACGGCCTGGGCCTGGACCACTTCGAGGGCCGCACCTGGCGAGGCTGGCACCACCACGTCACCCTGGTCACCGCCGCCCACGCCTTCCTCACCCTCCGGCGCCTCGACCCAAAAGCCGAGACGCCGGCCTGACCTTCTACCGAGTCCTCGACGCCGTCCAGGACCTGATACGGGCCTGGACCGGCGAATGCCCCACCTGCCACCGCGAGTTACCCGCCGCACGCCAACCAGGGCACACCAGACCACTCCAGACTTAACGAAGTACTA
>NZ_JBSFET010000283.1:0-1408 GCF_053594575.1 Streptomyces sp. NPDC001880 | reverse complement strand
AGGCGGGCCTGGGCGCCGTCGTGCAGATCGCGCTCGATCCGGCGCAGGTCGGCGGCGGCCGTGTCGACGACCACCCCCCGGTCCGACTCCAGCTCCGAAACACGGGTCGCCAGCCGGGACGGCCCGAGCAGCCCGGTCACCATGACCCGGTCCACGCTCACCAGACCACGGATGATCCACGGCGTGACGAGGACGAACACCAGGCCGAACGCGCTGGTCAGGGCCATCTCGACGGAGGAGTCGAGGCGGATCTCATGGGCCCGGTCGCTGTACAGCTGAATGCCGCCCCGACCCGTGTACGCCGGGAAGACCCAGCGCCACAGCGGGTAGGTGAACGCGGTCCACCCGACCGACCAGAAGGTCACCGCGACACAGAAGGCGAAGACCGCCCACGGCATGTGCAGCAGGGTGTAGAGCAGATGCCGCCAGGACGCCCCGCTCTTGAGGATCGCCCCCACCCAGGACAACAGACCGCCGGTCCGGCCGCGGGCCGGCGCCGGGGCCACCACGTCCACCTTCAGCAGTCCGCGCGCCCGTGCCCGTTCCATCGCGCCGAAGCCGCGGCACATGGCCAGCGCACCGGCCAGGACCGGCACCCCGAGGAAGGTGATCAGCAGGCCGACGCCCAGCGTCGTCAGGGTGATCGAGAGGCTGAACAGGACGATGCCGATCGGCAGGCTCAGCAGCAGATACGTGAACTCGCGCCAGGTCCTGCCCTCGACGGGCGCGCGCAGCGCTGCGGGGAGGAAGTGCTTCACCGGGGAATGGTTCCCGAAGCCGGCCCCGGACCGCTGGTGGTCCCGAGTGTCCGGTCCGTATGCCGTGGCCATGGGTGCTGTCCGTTTCTTCTCAACTTCATCAGCGGTCTGTTGCCGTCACGACAAGGGTGCTGTTCTGAGGGGCGGCCCACCATGAGGGGGATATCCCTCTTCGGCCGGGGGTTTTCCCCACCATGGGGGCGCCTCACGGCCCTGTCCGACCCTGATCCGCCGGACAGGCCCTAGCGGCGCGAGGCCGCCCGCGCGCTCTTCGGACCCTTGCCCCTTTGCTGTTCGCGGTCCCGCCAGGGCAGTTCCGCGGTGACGGTCGTGGGTCCGCCTACCGGTGAGTCGAGGACGAAGAGCCCGTCGACGGCGCCCAGCCGCTCGGCCAGCCCCGCCATTCCCGTACCGCCGTCCATCCGGGCGCCGCCGCGTCCGTCGTCGGTGACCTGGAGCAGCAGCCGGTCCCCGGTACGCCACACCTCGACCGAGGCGCGGGTCGCCCGTGCGTGCTTGCTCACGTTCTGCAGCAGCTCGGAGACGGTGAAGTAAGCGATCCCCTCGATCGCCTGGGCCGGCCGCCCCGGCAGGTCCACGCTCACCGTGACGGGGACGGTGCAGCGGGAGGCGACGGCGGAGAGCGCCGC
>NZ_JBSFET010000282.1:0-1431 GCF_053594575.1 Streptomyces sp. NPDC001880 | reverse complement strand
CTCCTTGGTGTGCGGGAAGGTCGAGTCCACGTGCGGGTAGTCGGTCGCGAAGGTGCCGCCCGCACCGCGCCCGACGGCAGTCTGGTGCCGCTCGCCGAGCAGGACCGCAGCCGGTGGGACACCGGGTCGATCGCCGAGGGCATCGAGATCCTGCAGGCGGCCCTCGCTCGCGACCGGCTCGGTGAGTTCCAGGCCCAGGCCGCCATCGCGGCGCTCCATGCCGACGCGCCGACCGCCGAGGAGACCGACTGGGTGCAGATCGTCGAGTGGTACGACGAGCTCGCGCGCCTCACCGACAGCCCGGTCGTCCGGCTCAACCGCGCGGTGGCCGTCGGCGAGGCCGACGGACCTCGTGCCGGTCTGGCGGCGCTCGCGACGCTGGACGACTCGCTGCCCCGCTACACCGCGGTGGCGGCGTACCTCCACGAGCGCGACGGCGACCTGACGAGGGCGGCTCGGCTGTATGCCGAGGCGGCCCGGAAGGCACCCGACCTCGCCGAGCGCGACCACCTGACGCGCCAGGCCGCCCGGCTCAATACGCGGGGGCGCGGCTGACGGGGCACGCCAGCCAATCACCGCACTACTTGTCACGCCAGAGAACCACAGCACTACCTGGCGTGGCCCACAGCGCATTCGTCCGGGTCGGCCCGAACTCAAAGGATCAGCACGACGGCGGCGCCGATGCCACCCACCAACAGCGCGAATGCGGCTTCCGGCCAGCCGCCCCTCCCCCAGCGGAACGGTCTGTCGAGGGCGAACCGGCCGGGGCCGATTGCAGCGATGGCCAGTGCCACGACCGCGATGCACAAGTTGTATTCGATGCCGCCTTGTGTCGCCCACAGGCCATGTGCGGCGGTGACGGTCACCATGGCATTGATCATCACGCCGATCAGGGCGGCCGACGCCAGTGGGGTGAACAGCCCGAGGGCCAGCCCCAGGCCGCCGAGAAACTCGGAACCACCACCGATGACGGCATAGACCGATCCGGGACGGTAGCCCAGAGCGGCGAAACCCTTGGCCGTCGCGTCGAGACCTTCACCACCGAACATGCCGAAGAGCTTCTGGGATCCGTGCCCGGCCATGAGGAGGCCGAAGGTGATCCTGACAAGGAACAGACCACAGTCGCCTGCGGAGATCACAGGCTTCGCCGGAGCGTGGAGCTCCTGTTGGGGTGGGGCACGCAACTTCTCATCGATGAACTTCATTGGAGGCTCCCTCTCGGTCGGGGCTGCCGTCCCCTTCGTCGAGCCGCCGTTCGCTGTCGCATCGAATATGCGCGGTCTGGATCGTCTTTCCATCGTTACCCCTCCCCCGGCCGGTATCGACCCTGGAGCGGTGGGATGCGCGCGGTATCAGCAGGTGCGAGGAGAAGGGCCCGAGGACGGCAGCCTCGGGCCCTGCGGCTCCGGCCTGCTGTCATCCACTGTCAAC
>NZ_JBSFET010000281.1:0-1451 GCF_053594575.1 Streptomyces sp. NPDC001880 | reverse complement strand
GGCGAGTCCCGGCAGGCCATCGAGAACTCCCCGCACATGGAGGCGTTCCGCGCCAAGGGCGTCGAGGGCCGACCACTTCGGTGGTGGGCTGCATGACCCTCGGGATCAGGACCAGGGCTTGTTCCGGGCTGACCGGCATGAAGGTGAAAGCCGGCCGCCCGGTGACTGCCCGCACCTGCACCCCGTGCCGGCGGCGCGTGGGGGAGCAGTCCGCGCGTGAGACTGCGACCCGGTCGCACTCGGCGAGGGCGCCGCCCGGCAGAGGGTCGAGCACGGCAGGACAGATGACCAACGAGGCCCCCCGGGCAGCATGATGGAGACATCAGACATCTCGATCAACAGCCCCGGGGCCTCGCTCGTGGCGGCTCGCAGACCGTCACTTGACGCGGCCACCTCGAAGAGGCTCACCGTCGGCAAAAGTGGGATCACGTCACGGCGGCAAGCCGACGAGCCCCGGGGCGAGAGGGTGGGGGTGAGGAAGAGCGATGACGATCCCGATCCCTGGCGGACCACGATCCACCCAGGGACGGTGCGCCGAGTGCTCGCTTACTTCCGCCCGCACATCCGCATGGTGGCGCTCTTCGTCGTAGTCGCCACGATGGAGGCGCTGATCGTCGCCGCAACTCCCTTGCTGCTGAGGGAGCTCGTCGACAACGGCATCGTCAAGAACGATCGCGGGGTCGTGATCTTGACGGCCTGCCGGGCCGTCGGCCTTGCCGTGCTGGGCGCGGGGTTGTCGCTGGTGTCCGCTTACATCTCCGGACGGATCGGGCAGGTGGTCAGCTACGACCTCCGGGTTCAGGCGCTCGACCACGTCCGGCGGCTGCCGCTCGCGTTCTTCACCCGCACCCAGACCGGGGTGCTGGTCGGCCGGCTGCACACCGAACTGATCATGGCACAGCAGCAGTTCAGCGGCTTGCTGATGGCGGCCACCAGTGCGGTCATGGTCGTGGTGGTGCTGGCCGAGCTGTTCTACCTGTCGTGGCTTGTCGGCGTCATCACGCTGGCGCTGGTTCCGATATTCATCGTGCCCTGGGTTCACGTGGGGCGGGTGATACAGCGGCGCACCCAACGGCAGATGGACGAGAACGCCGGCCTCGGCGGACGGCTGCAGGAGCGGTTCAACGTACAGGGGGCGATGCTCTCCAAGCTCTTCGGCCGTCCGGACGAGGAGATGGCCGAATACGCGGATCGTGCCAATAGGATCCGCAAGATCGGCGTGAACCTTGCCGTCTGGGGCCGGATGGCCTTCGTGATGATGACGCTGATGGCCTCGCCTCTTCCGCTATCTCACCGCGGAGGAGGTGTCACTGGCGTCTCTGGAGCATCTGCGGACTGGCTTTGTTCACGAGAAGCGGTTCTGGCTCAGCTTTCGTGCCGAGTGACGCTCCGTTATGGCTGGACGTAGAAGAGAGCGATGGAAGCGGGTGGCGGGGCAAGCACTGCGCGAA
>NZ_JBSFET010000280.1:0-1476 GCF_053594575.1 Streptomyces sp. NPDC001880 | reverse complement strand
TGTGGACGTCTTGGGCAGTCCGCTCGGCGGCGGCTCGGTCGGCCCGTTCACGTCGAACGCCCAGGGGCGCGCGAGGTCCAGGTCGATGGGGGACGTGCCGGCGACCGAGCCCACGGAGGAGTACTGGTGAGCGGCCCAGTCGGGGTAGTGGCCGCCGAGGTCGGGCAGGCCAGGGTAGTTGCCGTCGTTGGCTCCCCAGGAGGCCGCCCAGAGACGGGCGCCGGAGGCGATGGTCTGGCTCCAGTCAGCGGACCGCAGCGCACTCGTGCTGATGTAAAACCAGGGCACGTACGCACCGACCCGTTCCCGGACCCGGTTGAACCAAGTGGACACATCCGCGTCGTTCCACAGGCGGGTGGAGTCGTCGAGCACCTCGACGTCGAGGGCGAGCGCGTCGCCGCTGCGGTAGTCGTGGAGGTTGTCCGCGAAGAAGTCGGCCGCCTCGCGAGGAGAGAGGAAGTCTCCCGTCAGCCAGTAGTGACCGACCCGCAGGCCCGCGGCGCGGGCCCCGTCGATGTGGTCGGCGTAGGAGTCCGAGGTGTAGGGGCCCTCGGAGAGTTGGCACCCCCCGGCCTTGGCGACGACGAAGTCCAGGCCCTCGGCGGCGGCGCGGACGTAGTCGAAGCCGACCTGGTAGTTCGAGACGTCCACGCCCAGCAGGTCGGCCTCCTGGGCGGAGGCCGGGCGGGGGGTGGCTGCGGCACTGGTGGCCGCGATGGTTCCTGCCGGGGCCAGGGCTGTCAGGGCGCCGCGGATCAGGGTTCTCCTGCGCATGTCTCCTCCGGTGGGGCGGGGATCACGAGCGAAATGCCATGCTCCTGTCAAAATCTATGCGTGAAGGTTAGCCTGACTCCGCTCCGCCGTGACAGGTCAATCCGTAATGAAAACAAGGGAGTTGATGTGTACATAAGACATGGATCCGATGGCGGTCGAAAGGGCCGGTCGCAAACCGGAATAAGTCGGCGCACGCTGCTGCGCGGCTCCGCCGCCAGTCTCGGTCTGGCTGCCGGCGGCGTGCTGTTCTCCGCGGGCTCCGCCAAGGCCGCAGACCTCTACAACCCGTTCAGCGGCTACACAATGACCGACGGTTGGTGGGACCACGTCAACCGCGGTTCCCTGGGCGGAATCGACTACGCGATGGGCGTCGGCACCAGACTTCCGGCCGCGGGTGCCGGGACGGTGACCAACATCCCGTACAACGGCACCGGCGGCCACACCGTGACCATCACCCACAGCGACGGGTACCGGACCCAGTACATGCACCTGTCGGAGTTCCACGTTTCTGACGGCACCTGGGTCGGCCAGGGGGACACCGTCGGATTCTCCGGCGGCGCCGCCGGGGCCCCGGGCTCCGGAAGCTCCACCGGCCCGCACGTGCACTGGCACCTGGTCACTCCGGGCGGCACCCGCGTCAACCCGCTGGACTACCTGGGCGGCGGCGGTGGCGGCGGCACCGCGCTGCCGAAGACCACGACC
>NZ_JBSFET010000279.1:0-1487 GCF_053594575.1 Streptomyces sp. NPDC001880 | reverse complement strand
AAGTCGTGTGATATTAAGATCTGCGCCCACCGGGCGTTCCGCGGGGGCGGGCACCACGCGGGTACCGCACCATCGCGGAGCTTGTGCGTGCTCTCGTTCCACTCCCGGGTGGGTGAGGCCGAGGCGATGGCGGCCGGGGTGCCGGCGGTCGCCGCCGCCCTGGCCAAGGACGACCCGGAGCTGTACCCGCCCGTGGAACGGGTGTGGGCGGACTGGCTCTACGGTGACGGCCGCGCGTTCCGCATGTCGGGCGTTTCCGCGATCGGACATCGCCCGCACCGGGTTCGTACGCCGCTGATGCCGAGGACGCACCGGGGTTGGGGCGCCGCGGAGGAAGAGGGTCGGGGCGGGGTGTCCTGTTTCTCCTCCCCCGCGGCGGGTCAAGCTCGGACGGTGCTGTCCGGTGCTCCGGCACGGTTCACCAGGCCGGGCTCCCAGCCGGCGCTGCCTGGTGTGCCGGCCGACGGGATCAGACGGTGCAGGTGTCAAGCATCTCGGACAGGGCGTTGACCTCAGCGGGGTTGGCGGTGAGCTGGTAGGTGGCCTTCACACTGATCCAGGCACGGCTGTAGGTGCACCAGTACGACTGCAGCGACGGCTTCCAGTTCCCCGGATCCTTGTCGCCCTTCTTCCGGTTGCTGCTGTATGACACCGCGACCAGCTGTGAGTGCGTCAGGTCGTTGGCGAAGGCGCGCCGCTCGGGCGTCGTCCACTCCGAGGCCCCCGACCGCCAGGCTTCCTTGAAGGGGACGATGTGGTCGATGTCGATGCGGGAGGCGGAGTCGATGGTGAGGCCGTCGTACTCGGAGTACCAGGCGCCGGACACGGCCCGGCACTGGTCGTCCTGCACCACGTCCTGGCCGTCGCGCTGGAGCACGACCTCGCGAATGTCGCAGGTTCCGTACTGGGTGACCCAGTGCGGGAACTTCGCCCGGGAGTAGCCGGGGACGTCGTCCTCGTCGGCCACCACCAGGTCAGCGAGCAGCTCACGGGCCTTGAAGGCGTCGGAGGTTCGGGGAGTTCACGAAGGGACGGGGCCTTGCCGGCGGAAGCGTGGGGGCCGGCGGCCGGGGTGGCGGGGGCGGCGGTCAGCGCGAGCCCGGCAAGAGCCGAGAGGGGTGAGGAGCGCGGTACGGCGCAGATGACGAGTCACGCCGATCATGCTCCGGCCCAGGCCGACGAAGAATCGTTGCTGCCCGGCGGGTGTCACCCGCGTGGGTGGGAAGTCGTACCGGGAGCCGCAGCCGGGCTCGTGACAGTGCATACGAGGTCGTCCCCTGGCCAGCAGCCAGGCACGGGATCCTCACCGCATCCGGGTCACGGTGAGGTTGCCGTGCCGGCCGGACCCGGCCAGCACCTCCACGACCAGGTCCGACTCCACCCGTGTGTACGGCTCGCCCTCCGCCCGCCGCTCCCCCACCACCGCCGCGCCGCTCAAGGCCTCACCGACACGAGCAGCGAGGACAGGCTCCAGGCGCGCGGACAGC
>NZ_JBSFET010000278.1:0-1498 GCF_053594575.1 Streptomyces sp. NPDC001880 | reverse complement strand
CTCGTCCAGGTGCCACTTGTCACCCGGCCGTGGCCGGCGTCGGCGCAGCCTATTCGCATAGATCTGGCCGAACTTTGCGCACCACCGCCGGATCGACCCGTACGAGACGATCACGCCGCGCTCGAGCATCAGCTACTCCACCTCACGGAATGACAGCGGGAAGCGGAAGTCACAGCCACACGCAGCGGGAGATCACCTCGACCGGGTACCGGTACCCCTCGCACGACGGCGGAGTACTGCCCACGGACAACCCCTCCCAGAACCCAAAGATCATCCCACTTTGTCAGTCAACGTGACAGTGCCCTCGATCTCGCTCAGGACGCGCTCGGGAGGGGTGCATCGGACCCGTTCCAGCTCCTCCTCAACGATGGGCGAGGGCCCGGACGGGTACGGGTTGAGGAAATCCGGCGCGTATCCAGGCCCGTCCAGGGCCAGTTCGGACAGCAGTGGCAGCCGGGCCCGTTGCAGCACGCGTCGTGCGCGAGCGTCCCACGGATCGGCGTCAGGGGCCGGTTGCAGGCCCCAGGGCAGCAGCGTCGCGACGACCTCGTGCAACGGCGAGACAGCGAAGCGGGAGCGGGCGAGCCCGGCGGCGTCCACGGTGAGCTCGATCACGACCCTCCCGCTGTCCAGTCACGCCCGTCCCGCGACGATCCCTTCGAACCTGATCGAATCGTGGCATGAAACGTGGCGGTGGCAGGCCTGATCGGCGCAGGCTGATGCCCGCAGTTCGGTGGTCGATAGCGGTCGAAGGGAGCGTACATGCGAGGCATGTTAGGCATTGGGCCGTGAGAAACCATCGGCGGGCTGCACGGGTTGGCGCGCACTACCCAGCATCTGGCACTCATGGTCAATGACGTGCCTACCGACCACGCACATTCGTAGCGTCCACGAGGCGCGCAGGACATACCGGCGAACAGAAGGCAGGGGAAGGCATGCGCAGTCAGTCATGCGCCGCGTCATCGCATGTTCCCCGCGCAGAGGAGGAAAAGTGATCACGAACTTCAGGTCCAGGCTGACGGCATGCGGGCTGACGCCTGTGGCCGTTGCCGCACTCGCTGTTCCAACAACCATAGTTGGAACGGCCGTACCCGCGTCCGCGGCAGCGTCCTGCGGCAGGACTGCTTCCAACCTCGACACCAATGGCACCGTGCGGCAGACGTCGGGTGTCAGCGCGAACATGCGCAGCGGCTCCAGCACAAGCTGCTCAATCAAGGGCTGGGCCGATAATCAGGACACCCTGGACTACTACTGCTACACCTGGGCCACCAGCACAACTTCCTGGACGTACCTCAAGAATGTGACCGACGGAACGTACGGGTGGGTGAGCGACTCTCTGCTTCCTAACAACGGCTCCAGCCGCCATTGCGGCTTCTGACCCGGAGCCAGCACCGGCCGCAGCCCTAGTACTGCAACCGCATCTGAGGGTTCTGGCCCCTGCGTTTGTAGTGGGAGTGGCGGGCTCTGGCCTGGCTGCGTCTGCGGAAGCGTGACCAGT
>NZ_JBSFET010000277.1:0-1520 GCF_053594575.1 Streptomyces sp. NPDC001880 | reverse complement strand
GTGCTCGCCCCGCAGGCCGCCGCCCAGACCAACACCCTGGTCGCCAAGCTCTGGAACTACTGCAACGTCCTGCGCGACCTCCAGCCCGCAGCGGCAGCGCCGAAGAAGCTCAACTGGAGCTCTTTCAGGCCGACCACGGCTCGGAGGACGGGCCGTGAGGGACCACACTCCTCCCGCGCCCGCCCGGGCCGGGCTGATGCCGGCTCAGCAGACCCTCAATCGTGCGCTCGCAGCGGCGCGCGGTGCCGGTTCGCCTGGCCTCACGGTGTCACACTGACCAGGATTCCTCGTCCTGCGTGGAAGCGCTCGAATACGCGCATGGGCAGCGATGTGGAGTCCGAATTGTGGGAGTAGCCCGACGGATTATGGAACCGCACCGTCCCGCCATGGACCTCATGAACCAGCACAAGATGCCCTCCCCGCCGCGGTTTACAGGTGCTTGGGTCGCGAATCTCAGGAGACACTGAAGCGATCAAGGCTTGCCCGGGGCGCACCGCTCGGGCGGATGCTTGAATCGGTGTGTTCTCGACCAGTTGGCATTTGAATCCGAAGTGTGAGCTGACCCAAGCCATGAATGGCCGGTATATCAGTCCTTGGACCTTGCCCTGGGGTTCCACCACGTAGCAACCCCAGTCGAGGGCCAGCGCAAGGAGTTCACGCATCAGCAGTCGGGTGTCCGTCCAGCCGTGGAGCAGGGACTGCAGACATGCCAAGCCGCAGACTTTGCGGGACCAGAACAGGTACTCCTCGCGCGAGTGGTACCCGTCGGAGGTCCAGTCGTGCAGTTGCGATGGATCGGTGCGCCTCAGGAAGACGTCGATCCTGGATGGGGCGGCACGCCGCATGACGACCTCGTCGTTCCGGTCCAGGCTTCCCCACTGTGAGACGTATGGGAGGCTTCCATCATGTGATGGGAAAGTCGAAATAGACATCTGAGTAAGGCTCGCTTTCCAGCGTGTAGTGCCACCACTCGCAGGCGTAGCGAGCAAATCCGCAATCCTCCATTACGGAGCAAAGGTGCTCGCGGTTTTCCGCTTCGACGGGTCTTATTCCTGCTGCTCCATGATGTGAGATCGAGTCCATGAGGTCGTGGTCACCACCCATGCAAGCATTTTCTCCGGTGGCAAGGGTGTAGAGCGTCAAGTCGACGGAACTGCCGCGGCTGTGGCCTGACTTGGCAGCCACGTATCCCTTGTCGAAAAGCTCGGACCTGTCGATATTCCGAAGGCGAGCACGGCGGCCGTGCCGATCGGGTCCGCGTCCAGCTCGCCCGGCTGCGCCGAGTCCAGGAACTGGCGCCGGGCGTCCTCGCTGTCGGCCGCCAGCGACGACCGGACGTGGGCGGTGACGGCGGCGACGTCGTCCGGGTCGGTCAGGTCGGCCGCCCAGGTCACCGCGATCAGCCCGGTCTCCACGATCAGCATCTCGGTCGGGCGCTGGTAGCCGCACGCCTCGCTCCGTCAGGACATCCGCCCCGTACGGCAGCCACACCTGGAACTGGTGCGTGTGCGGCGGCTCCG
>NZ_JBSFET010000276.1:0-1539 GCF_053594575.1 Streptomyces sp. NPDC001880 | reverse complement strand
CTCGTTTGCGCAGCTCAAGGGGATACGAAGAGGGGCGTGCCATGACTCAATCCTTTCACGGAATCGAGTCTCCATTCGAACCGGGGCGGTTCAGAGGGCGATGCCCTTGGTGACGGTCAGTCCGAGGACGTTCTCTCTGGCTTGTAAAAGCGTCGTGCACTGTCGTGTCACCCCCAGGTGGGGTGTTGTGTGCGACGGTTCGCGTCGCCGTGTCGTGCACGTCGTAGTTGCAGCGGGCGTGGAACGGTGCCGGACCCCGGGAACGGCCCGCCGGTCGGGGGGACTTACGCTCCCCTCTATGCGATTCCCCAGAATTCTGACAAGCGTGGCCGCGGTGACCCTGCTCAGCGCGGGCTGCGGCACTTCGGAAACCGCCCAGGGCGGCGGCACGGACGACGCGGCGAAGGCCCTGCCGGTCGCCATTACCGGCCCTCAGCCGGACGTGCACATGCGTGGCGGCGACAAGCTCCGGGTCACCCCGGCCCCCGATCTCGACGCTCCCTTTGTGAAGAAGGTGGAGCACGCGCTGCGCGAGGACGTACTCAGCACCGCCAAGGTCGTCGGTGAGACCAGTGCCAAGTGCCCCGCCGGAGTGACCCAGAAGGCCGGTGCGGTCAGCCAGTGCGTGGTGACGTACGCGGGGGCCGAGATTCCCTACGACGTCAAGATCAGCGACAGCTACACAGCGGGCAGCAGCATCATCTCGTACACCAAGGAGCCCAAGAAGGCGCTCCTGGTCGACAAGCTCGTCTACCAGATGATCAACGAGAAGTACGGCGCCGAGTCCGGGCGCACCGACGCGAGCAAGGTCGCCTGCGACAAACTCCCCGCCGCGAAGACGTTCGACTACGGGGCCGACACCGGCTTCACGTGCCAATACTGGGGCGAGCACGCCAAGAACGGCGAGCCGGGCTACCGGACCGTGCAGATCAAGATCGGCAGCAATAGCTACAGCTACAACTTCGAGGAAGTCGAGTAACACCTGCCGGAGCCTAGGCTGAGGCCCGTGTCTGTCAACGACACCTCTGCGTTCGGGAAGCCGCCGACTTCCCGAACGGGCCTGTACCGGGAGCCGTGTCGAGTGTGTCGAGCCCGGTCGGTTCACGGCACCGAGCCCTTCTGCATATTGGACACGGTTTTTTTGACCCGATAGACGAGTAGTCGCTGGCCAGATGCGCCAGCAGGCTCTCGGAGAACAGCATCAATCCGCCACCCCCGCGGTGGTCCGCGACACCTGTCGCGCACCCGACACCCACCGGTACATGCCGCTGAGCTGGGCAACCGCGACGCCCACCGGACTCACCTGCCCCTAACCCCGAGAGAAGCCGGGAGCCCGGCGGCTGGGGCGGTCGGTGATGCGCTGCCCGTACGATGACCGGCGTGACCGTCCGCCGCGCTCTTGGCCACCGGCCCCCAGGCTCCCGCGCCCAGCATCCGCGCCGCCCAGGCCGACCTGCTCGACGCTCTCCCCGGAGAGCGTCTCTCTGACCTCGACGATCTGCGTGCCCGCGGCGTGCTCGGTTCTCGCCCGGCTGTGTC
>NZ_JBSFET010000275.1:0-1572 GCF_053594575.1 Streptomyces sp. NPDC001880 | reverse complement strand
GAATACGAGACCAACTACTACCTCACCACCGCGAAACCCCAGGCCAAATCCACAATCTGAGATCTCTACCGAACCCGGGGCGGTTCAACTTAGTGCTTTGGTGTGCGTTTGACTCTTTTGGGTTTGGTGGCGCCAACAAGAGTGATGGCCGCGGTGGGTGGACGGTCTGCAGCCCGGTGGGCGGCACGTTTGAGGGGCCAGCTGGCGACTTTGCGTTTGATGACGCGGGGGTTGGACCGGCGGCGTCGCGGTGGCAGGGGGCGTTCGAGAAGTTCAGCGTGGGTGGCTTTGATCGCGCGGGCGAGTCTGCCGGGGGGAAAACGCCGCCTGGTCGGTGACCTGGCGGCGCACGACGCGCAGTGAGCGGGTGAAGGAGATCCGGTCGGGATCCTGGTCGGCTTGTCGTGCGGTCTGGTGCATCAGGTGCCGGATGGCGTGGTGGACGAGCAGGAAGCCGTAGAGTTCCTGCTCGGCTCCCTCGGGGCGCTGTGAACGCAGTACCAGGTGTGGCCCGCCGAGGTGGGTCTTGATTTCGTCGAGGGTGGACTCGAACTCCCATCGCTGGGCGTAGAGTTCGGCCAGTTCCGTGGCTGGGGCCCTGCCCGGGTCGAGGATCGTGGTGATGAGCCGGTAGGCGCCCTCGTGGCCGGCGATGGTGTACTCCACCGCGCGTACCGGCACCCCGCGACGGATGTGGTGGATGTCGCTGCGGTCGAAGATCTCGGTGAGGTAGGAGCCGTCCGACAGTTGCTCGACCACGGGCAGTACGAGGTCTTTGCGCACCCGCCACAACAGGTCCGCCCCGGTCGCCGCGGCCTCGCGCCACAGTTCCACGCCGTAGAAGCCGCGGTCGGCCAGCAGCAGCATCCCCTGCCGCAGTGACCCCAGGACCGCCCGGGCCAGAGTCTGCTCTCCGGTACGAAGAGCTGCGAGCGCGGCGTCGAAAATGACGTGGGTGCCGCACTCCACCAAGCCGACCATGCGGATCTGCGGGTAACCGACGTCCTGTTCGCCCCGCCCGGAGCGGGGCGGACGGCCGAACGCCTCCACGTTCGCGTTCGTGTCGGGCAGGTCGAACGTGGTCCCGTCGATCGCAGTCAGCCGCCAGCCGCGATAGAAGGCGCCCACCGTGCCTGGTGCGGCGACCGGACGGCACACCCGCACGAACAACAGCCGCAACGGCGCCACACCCAACCGTGACCTGGCCTTCCAGATCGCCGCCGAACTCGGCACCACCCACGAGCCACGCCAACGCCGCACACCCTGCAAACCCGCGGTCAGCAGCCGGGCGACCTCCTCATAGCTCTGACCGGAGAACAGGCACATCGCCAGCACGAAGTAGACCACCAGCCGGGCCGGCAACAGCCGGTTCCGCTGCTGCACCCGGCCCGTCTCCGCCAGCACCTCATCGACCAGCGACTGAGGAAACGCCTGCGTCAGCACCCCGACCGCGACCCGATCCGACAGCCGCTCACCAGATGACTTCAGTTGACCCGCCCTTGGCACATCAACAACAACGACCAGATCGCCCCTAAGTTACCGGTATTGGCACTAGCCTCGCCGTTTCGGTTG
>NZ_JBSFET010000274.1:0-1578 GCF_053594575.1 Streptomyces sp. NPDC001880 | reverse complement strand
GGTTCGGGGACGGGTTCGACGGTGCGCACCAGCATCCGGTAGTGGGTGTCCGACGCGAGCGGAGAGTCCACCGCGCAACGGGCGATCACGGCGGCCGGCTCGGGCCGGTCCGCCGGGTCCTTGGCCACGCACTGCCGGACGAGTGCGGCCAACTCGGGCCGTACGCCCGCCAGGTCGATGTCCTCGTGCACGGTCCGGTAGCTCACCGCGGCCGGTTCGCCCGTGCCGAACGGAGGCCGGCCCGTCGCCGTCCAGGCGAGGGTGGCGCCCAGCGCGAAAACGTCGGCCGCCGGGCCCACCTCGTTGCGCAGGAGGACCTCGGGTGCCGTGTAGCCGGGTGTCCCCGACACCATCCCGTCCCGGGTCAGAATCGTCTGCTCAAGTCCTCGCGCGATTCCGAAGTCGATCAGTTGGGGTCCCTGCGGGGAGAGGATCACGTTGTGCGGTTTCAGGTCCCGGTGAGTGACGCCATGGGCGTGGACCGCGGCCAGCCCTTCGGCGAGCGCGGCGAGCAGTCTCAGGGCGCTGTCCGGCGGGAAGGGCCCACTCGCACCCACGGCGCCACGCAGGGTGGGTCCTGACACGTACTCGGTGGCCAGCCAGTAGGGAGGCGCGTCGAGCGAAGCCTCGATCAACTGCGCGGTGTAGGCGCTGCGCACGGCCTCGACGGTCGCGGTCTCCCGCCGGAACCGGGCCAGCGCCTCGGGGTGGTCGCTGATCTCCTCTCGGATGACCTTGACGGCCACCAGCCGTCCGCCGGGCGACCTGCCGAGATACACCTGTCCCATGCCGCCCGCGCCGAGACGGGCGAGAAGGTGGTAGGCGCCCATGCGCACGGGGTCCTGAGGTCGCAGTGCATCCACGGCACGACTGTGCCATATGTGCACACACGGTGGAGCGACGGTCGTCAATCCGTGACCGAATCGGTCGCTCTCAACACGCGAGGGCAGAAACCCGGTTGAGGGCCGGGCCGGACTGCTCCGGAACGGGAGCGCATCGGAGCCGGCGAAGGTTGGACGAATCCGGGGGGGTCGGTGGTCACGCATGGCCTCGCTGGTGGAGCCGGGTGGTGTGTTCGCCTCGTTCGGCGGACCGGTCCAGCCGGCCGACCCGGCTGTGGCGGAAGCTGTTCACGCGGCACGAGCACCGTTCCTGGAGAGCGATGAGATTCCGTCCCCGGACGGGACGCCTCCGGGGAACGACATGCAGTGGCCGGGTACGGAGCTCCAACGGTCCGAATGGTTCACCGGCGTCCAACAGTCCGTGATCGAAAGCCGCTTGACGATGAGTGCTCGCGACTACGTCGGTCAACTCTCGGCGGTCTCGGCCTATCTCGTACTGCCTGCCGTGGAGCGAAAACAGGCATTCAGCCGGATCATGCAGGTTCTGCCCGAGACCGTTGAGATTGCCGCCGACATCACGGTCCACCTCGCCCGTCGGCGGTGTGCACAGTAGTGGACCGTCACGGCACCCCATCCGCCTGTCAGTAGGCGGAGTTGACGTTGTCGATGGATCCGTAGCGGTCGGCGGCGTAGTTGGCGGCCGCGGTGATGTTGGCTACGGGGTTGGTGAGGTCGT
>NZ_JBSFET010000273.1:0-1593 GCF_053594575.1 Streptomyces sp. NPDC001880 | reverse complement strand
GCCCGGGCCCGCAGGGCGGCGGCCCGGTCGTCGGCCAGGCCGAGCTCGGTGCGGTACCGGTACGCCCGCTCCAGGTGACCGCCGACCGCCGCCTCGCCCGCCGCCGTCACACTGGGCAGCTCGGACGCCCAGGCGTGCCGCTCGGCCTTGGCCCGCTTCGACAGGGAGGCGTACGCCACCTCCTGGACCAGACCACTGCTGAACCGGTGTCGCCCCGCGCCCGGTTCGCCGCCGGGCGCGGTCTCGACCAGCCGCCGTCCACGCAGCCGGGCCAGTGCCCGGGCGACCCGGCCGCGGTCGTCGTCCGGCGCGGACGCGTCGGTGCGGGCGGCCGGGCCGGTCCGGGCAGCGCCCTCCGCCTCACGTGCCGCCCGGGTCAGCCGGACGAGTTCCGGAGCGGTGAAGTCCCGGCCGACGACCGCGGCCAGGTCCAGGGTGGTGCGTTCGGCGCGCTCCAGAGCGCCGATCCGGGCACCGAGCAGCGCCTGCAGGGTCGGTGGCAGGGCCGCGCCCCGCACGTGGTGCGCACCCTTCGGCGCCGGTCCCGCCGAGTCCGGACCCGCCGGGACGAGGAGCTGTTCCAGGTAGAGCGGGTTGCCCTCGGCCCGGTCGTACAGATCACGGTCGTACGCGTCGGGGGCGGCCGGTGCGGCGTCGTCCGGGGCGGTTCCCGTGCCCGGCCGGGTCAGTTCGCGGGCCAGCAGGGCCGCCTCGTCGCACGGCAGTCCGGTGAGCGGCAGGAGCTGCGCCGGGCCCGCGACCGGGTCGGCGGCCGAAGGCCCGTCCGGGCGGCCCGGACACACGATGAGTCCGCCCGCCCGGCCGAGCGGCCCGGCCAGCCGGTTCACCGCCCGCACCAGCAGCGGCTCGGCCCAGTGCCAGTCGTCGAGGACCAGCAGGACCGGCCGTCGCCCCGCGGTCCGGGACAGCACGGTGATCAGCGCGGCGCACATGTCGTCGAACGGGGCATTGGGCGTGCCGTCGTGCAGCAGACCGCCGCGCAGCAGCGCCCACGCGTCCGCCACGGACGCGCCGGACCGCCCGGACGCCCCGTCCAGTGCCTCCCGGGCGACGGGCGAACCGAGCACCTCCCGCACCGCGTCGGCCAGTGGCGCCAGGGTGCCGTGGTCGCCGTAGCTGCGGCAGCGCCCGGTGCCGACGACCGGCCGCCCGGGTCCGCCGAGTCCGCTCAGCCACTCGCGCGCCAGCCGGGTCTTGCCGATCCCCGCGTCGCCGACGAGGCGGACCAGCCCCGGGCCCGTCCCTCGCGCCGTGCTCTCCAGCGCCTCGTCCAGCGCCGCCAGTTCCGCGGCGCGGCCGATGAACGGCACGTCGAAACGGCGCAGCAGCTCCGGGTCGTCGGCGCCGAGCGCGATCAGCCGGTACGCGTGCACGCTGTCGGTCTTGCCCTTGAGCCGCAGCGGGCCCGTCTCCTGCACGACCACGGTCGGACCGGCGGCCTCCAGGGTCTGCGGGCCGATCAGGATCTCGCCGGCCGCCGCGTTCTGCTCCAGCCGGGCCGCCACGTTCACCGTCTCGCCCGAGATCAGTGCCTGCCGGGTGCTGGCGTCGGAACTCGCCACCACCTGACCG
>NZ_JBSFET010000272.1:0-1616 GCF_053594575.1 Streptomyces sp. NPDC001880 | reverse complement strand
CACCACCGGCAGCGGCATCCGCTGTACGGGGACGACGGTCGCTCCCGGCCGGTGCGGGCCCGGCGGATCCGGACGCACGACCGGAACCGGCTGAGCGGCGGACGACGGGGACGGGGTGGCGGGCGCGGGCCGTGGTGCCGGGGACGGCGGTCCAGGGAGGTGGACGGGGCCCGGCTCCGTGAGCTGCTGCTCCGGCCGGCGGGGCTCGGTGCGGGACGGCGTCGTTGTCATACCGCCGCGTACCGCCCGTTGTACGAGCCGCACGAGGGAGCCGCCGCCCGTCGACCCGCGCGCCTTCCGGCCGGCGGCGGGCCCTGCATCGAGTGCGGGTCCGGTTTCGGCCTCGGGTACGGCACCTGCTGCCCCTCCGGTCCCCAGCAGGCGACCGGCTTCACCCGAGGGCGTCCGGCCCGAAGTCGCCCCACTCCGCACGGGGCCGGGCGACGGGTGTGCGGGCACGAGGCGTTGGACGGTGCCGCCGGGTGTCGGCCTCTCCGGCGCCGCACCCCCGGACATCGGCCCCGGGGCGGTTGCACGGGGCCGGTGCGGTGCAGCGGGTTCGGCGGGACGGGAACCACCGGGCCCCGACGACGGCGACGGCGCATCGGATCCCGGCTGCTGGACATCGCGACGCCAGGTGGCCACCACGACCGGCCGCGCAGTGCTGCCTGCCGTCGGCCCCGAAAAGCCTTCGCCGGAGCCGGTGCTGACCTTCAGGGACCTGCCCGCGAGGAGGGCCCGGGACCGCTGAACGACGGACGTCATCGGCCCCCCGGCACCCCCGGCTGCCTGTCGCTCCCCGCGCTCCGGAGCGATCCTGCGGACACGTACCGGCGCGACAGGTGCCGGAGCGGAAGGGGCAGCGGCAGTGACCGGTGTGCCCGCACCCGAGGCGTCCACCACGCGCTGGACGGCCGCGGGTTGCGGTGCGGACTCACTGGGAGGGGCAGGTACGGCGGACGAGCGCACCGGCATCTCGGAAGGCGCGTTCAGGGGCTTCGGCGTCGGCATGGCCGATGCGGCGGGCGCGGTGTGCTGTGACGCGCCCCGCTGCGGGCCCGCGGCTCCCGGCCGGGCTGCCCGACGGCGGTCACCGAGCAGAGGAGCGTCCCTCCGGACTCGGGCCGTCGACGGAAGCGCGGGAAGAGGAGTGCCGATCCCACCGCGGGCACGGGCCTGTGAGCCGGGGCTGTCGGGCTGTGCCGGCTGCGGCGCCCGAGCCTGCAGAGCCCGAGCTTCCGGCGGGGACGACGGCTGACCGGGCTGTGCCGGCTGCGGGGCCCGAGCCTGCTGGGCCCGAGCTTCCGGCGGGGACGACGGCTGACGTGCCGACGGCTTCGTCGCATCCGGCGCAGGCACGGTCACTGCGGGGGTTGCCGCATCCTTTTCCTGGCGCTGGAGTACCGGCATGTCCGACGGCTGTTGCCCTGCCGGGGCGGGCGGTACGACCCCGCTCCGCGCTGCCGGTCCGGAGGGCATGGCCCCGATGGGCAGTTCCCGCAGGGGCTTGCCCAGCGCGGGGCGCACCGGGGCGGCGGTGGAACTGCCGACGGTGGGAGTGCCATCGGCGACACGTCCATCCGCACCGGGCCCGCCTCCAGGGCGGCCGGCGTGAC
>NZ_JBSFET010000271.1:0-1618 GCF_053594575.1 Streptomyces sp. NPDC001880 | reverse complement strand
GTCACGGTGCTGGAGACGCTGCCGCTCACCGCGAACGGCAAGGTCGACCGGGCTGCCCTCCCGGCGCCGGTGTTCGCGGACCGTTCGGAGTACGTGGAGCCGAGGACGGAGGTCGAGCGGCAGGTCGCGGCGGTCTTCGCTGAAGTGCTGCGAGTGGAGCGGGTCGGTCTGGAGGACGAGTTCTTCCAGCTCGGCGGGCACTCCCTGCTGGCCACGCAGCTGGTGGCGCGTGTCCGGGAGCGGTTTGGTGTGGAGCTGCGGCTGCGGACCTTGTTCGAGCGGCCGGTGGTGGGTGACTTCGCGGAGGCTGTGGCCGGGGCACGCACCCTGGACGTGGTGCCGCTGGTTCCGGTGGAGCGGTCGGGGCCGCTGGAGGTGTCGTACGCGCAGCAGCGGATGTGGTTCCTGCACCAGCTGGAGCCGGACAGCGCCTCCTATAACGTTCCGGCGGCCGTTCTGCTGCGTGGCTCCCTCGACGTGGAGCGGCTCCGCGCGGCCCTGAAGACGGTCGGGCGGCGGCACGAAGTCCTGCGGACGGTGTTCGCCGAGGTCGACGGTCGGCCCGTCCAGGTCATCCACGCCGAGCCCCTTGTCGACTTCAGGGAAGCAGAGGTCTCCGGGGGCGACGGCGTGCAGGCCGTCGCCGAGCGGCTCGCGGCCGAGCTGGCCGCCCGGCCGTTCGACCTGGAGCGCGGCCCGCTGACGCGCTGGGCGCTCGCCACCGTGGGGGAGGGGGAGCACCTGCTCGCCCTGACCATGCACCACATCGTGTCGGACGGCTGGTCGGTGGGTGTGCTGCTGCGTGAGGTGCAGGCCGCCTACGTCGGTGAGGTGCTGCCGGAACTTCCTGTTCAGTACGCCGATTTCGCGGTGTGGCAGCGGGAGTGGCTGGCCTCGGGTGTGCTGGAGGAGCAGCTGGTGCATTGGCGTACGGCGCTGGATGGTGCGCCGCCGGTGCTGGAGTTGCCGGCGGACTTTCCCCGCCCGGCCGTCCCCAGCTACCGGGGCGCTCATCTGCGTACGCACATCGATGGTGACACGGCCGCACGACTCGGCGAACTCGCCCGCGACCACGGGGCGACGCTGTTCATGGTCCTGCAGGCCGTGTACGCAGCGTTGCTGGCGCGGCGGGCCGGGCAGGAGGAGGTCGTGGTCGGTGTGCCGGTCGCGAACCGTTCCCGTACGGAGACGGAGAGCCTGATCGGGTTCTTCGTGAACACGTTGCCGGTGCGGACGCGCGTCGAGGCGGGTGAAACGTTCACGGGGCTGCTGGCGCGGGTGCGGGACACGTCGCTGGAGGCCTTCGCGCACCAGGACGTGCCCTTCGAGCGGCTGGTCGAGGAGCTGGCGCCCGACCGGGACCTGGCCCGCAACCCCATCTTCCAGGCCATGTTCGCCCTCCAGAACGCGCCCCGCACCGGCGTCGCCATGGACGGCGTGGAGCTCACGCAGCTCGCGGTCGAGGACGGAACGGCCAAGTTCGACCTCATGATGCTGGTCGACGAGTCGGGCTCCACGCTGGACGTATCGCTGGAGTACGCGACGGATCTGTTCGCCGAGGGTACGGCGCGGGCGGTGCTCGACGATTTCGTACGCGCTTGCCGGGTGCTGGCCGAGC
>NZ_JBSFET010000270.1:0-1621 GCF_053594575.1 Streptomyces sp. NPDC001880 | reverse complement strand
TGGAGAGGCAGGTGTCCTTGCTGCCCATGCCGGAGTTCGCGCGGTAGCTCTTGACCGCCTTGCCGTTGTGGACGAGGGCGAGGGTCGAGTACATCAGGTACTTCTGGTTCTTGGTGAACTTCAACGAGTACCCGGAAGGGCCGGGCTGGGAGTTGTGGCCGGTGCCGGGCCGGGCGCCGGCGGGCGCGGTGACCACCGCGTCGACGGCAGAGCGTGCCTGCAATGCCTTCGTCGTGCACACACGAGAAGCGCTTCAGGACATGGCCCGCCCGCCACGAGACCGCGCCCGAAATGATCGCTGTCTCTCCCCTGCTCGCAGCCGTCGACCGGCCTCTCCCGAATGAGGCGACCGCTGTGCCCGAGGTATCAGTGAATGCCCAGAAGACCGTCTCGTCGGCTGGCCGTGTGGTATGCGGCTGCCATCGGCTCTTTTTTGGGTGGCGGGCACCTGTCCTGGATCACGAAGATGGTCTGCATGGGATGTGACATACACGGCTTCATCGAATGCCGCCGCAGCTATCGCGACTACGAGAACGACTCCTGCTGGCATGCCGCCATCAACCTGGATCACCTGTACGACGCGCGGGACTACGACGCCTTCGGATGTCTCTTCGGGGTCCGCAATGATTTCAAGATCACCGACGATAAGGCCTTCGAACCGCTCGCAGCCGCCCGCGGTCTTCCACCCGATGTGTCGAAACGTGTCCGTGATCTGTATGAGTACCACGAGGGACACAGCCCAACCTCGATCAGCTGGGCGGAAGTCGAGAAGGCCGACTGGGATGAGCTGTCCTTGCAGCCGGACCCCTACGTACACGAGCACCGTCGTCATGCCGACGGCAGCTGGCAGTTGTACGAACGGCACTATGCCGCCCCGCAAGCCTTCCTCGATCTCTGCGGTTGCCCCGAAGACATCGCCAACCGCGCCGGCCTCCACTTCCCGGAAGGCACCGAATGGTGCGACGGCGACCGGCTGTTTCGTATAGGCCGCCTCAGACGTAAAGACGTCGTCCGTCCGGACGGGCAGTGGACGCCCGTCTGGACAGTCATGCGCACTCTCGCGGAACTGCACGGGAACGAGGCGGTCAGACTCGTCGTCTGGTTCGACAGCTGAACAGGGCCCGATCAACATCCCGGCACCCGTCCCAGGGGTCCGGGAAGAGGAAGGGGTGCGGGATAGTGCGGTGGCGGCTGCCCCCGCGCCGCCGGTGACGAGCGCGGGGGCAGGAGGGTCAGATGAAGGTGATGTCCCAGTGGATGCCGCCGCTGCGGGGAACCTCGTAGACGTACTCGGCGGTGATGCCGTTCAGGGTGCCGTGCCAGCGGGCGCCGGTGCCCCGGGGAGCGCCCTTGCGCTGGGTGGTCTTGATCCAGTTGGTCACGCAGCGGCCCTCGTCACGGGTACGCAGGTCGAGCTTGTAACCGTTGGCGTGGGAGCGGGTGCCCCGGGTGCTGTGACCGGACTCGGTCCCGCCCGTGATGACGATGGTGCAGCCGCCGCTGGCCTTCTTCAGAGCGATGACACCCTGGATGGTACGGGCCCGGACACCTTCGAGGGAGGTCCGGCCGACCGGGGCCTTGATCCCGGCCGCGGCAAGCTGCGCGAGCGCCTGCCGCTGGG
>NZ_JBSFET010000269.1:0-1688 GCF_053594575.1 Streptomyces sp. NPDC001880 | reverse complement strand
TTGACGTGCTCCCTGGCCTAAAGTCCAGGGATTCCGGCCTGGGTCGTCCGACCCTTCCGGGGGCTTCCTGCTTCACCGCGCTGCGCGGGCACGGATGCCCGTCTTACCGGCGCTCCACAGGCGTTTGGTGTCTCCGCCCGTCCGGCGGCGACGATTCGGCGTCCTTCGGAGAGGACGTTACGGGCTGCGTTGTGGTCGCGGTCGTGCACGGTGCCGCACTCGCCGCATGTCCACTCCCGGACATGGAGGGGCTTGGGGCCGTCCCGGTGTCCGCAGGCCGAGCAGACCTGGGAGGAGGGGAAGGTGCGGTCGACCTTGGCGAAGGTGCGTCCGTGCAGAGCCGCCTTGTACTCCAGCATGCCGACGAACGCGGACCATCCCGCGTCGTGCACGGACTTGGCGAGCCGGGTACGGCCGAGGCCGGACACCGCGAGGTCTTCCACGTACACCGCTTGGTTGTCGCGAATGATCTGTGTGGATACCTTGTGGTGCCAGTCCCGGCGCCGGTCGGCCACCCTGGCGTGCTGGCGTGCGACCTTGATACGGGCCTTGGCCCGGTTCTTCGATCCCTTGGCCTTGCGGGACAGCTCCCGCTGAAGGCGCCTGAGTTTCTTCTCCGCCCGGCGCAGGAAACGGGGGCTGTCGATCCTGCTGCCGTCGGAGAGAACCGCGAAGGCGGACAGGCCGAGGTCGATCCCGGCGTCGGTCTCCGCTTCCGGGAGGATGTCGGGCTCGGTGTCCACGACGAAGCTGAGGAAGTACCGGCCGGAGCTGTCTTTGACGACGGTGAGGGAGGTCGGGGCGGCTGGAAGGCGCCGGGACCATGTGACCTTGAGTCTGCCGACCTTGGCCACGTACACCGTGCCGTCGCCGGGGAGGCAGAAGGCGTTGGCGTTGAGGCGGATCGACTGCCGGGTGTCCCTCTTCGACTTGTAGCGGGGAGGGCCGACCTTGCGGCCCTTCCGCTTGCCCTTGACGCTGTCGAAGAAGTTCTTGTAGGCGGTGTCCAGGTCCCGCAGGGACTGCTGCAGAACGACCGCCGACACCTCGGCAAGCCAGGCGCGTTCCTCAGTGCGCTTGGCCTGGGTGATGCGAAGCCGGGACAGCTCGGCCGATGTCACGTACGGCAGTCCGGCCGCGTGTGCTTCCTTGCGGTCGCGCAGGCAGTCGTTCCACACCACGCGGGCGCACCCGAACGCTTTCGCCAGCGCACGGCGCTGCGGGGCGTCCGGGTAGGCCCGGTAGTTGTAGCGGAGCTGCACGACCACGACCTTACTACGATTGGTCTCATGTATGGGCAAAACGACTACAGACGTGGCAGGCACGTGGTTTCGGCGATGCATGTGCACTTGGTCTTCGTGACGAAGTACCGGCGCGGAGTGTTCAGCGACGAGATGCTGACACGCTGCGAAGAGATCATGCGCAAGGTCTGCGAGGACTTCGAAGCGGAGCTGAAGGAGTTCAACGGCGAACGCGACCACGTCCACCTCCTGGTGCACTACCCGCCCAAGGTCGCCGTCTCGAAGCTGGTCAACAGCCTCAAAGGCGTCTCCGCCCGCCGGATACGGCAGGAGTTCACCGGCCAGATCAACCGCGCCATCATGCACGGACACCTGTGGTCGCCCTCGTACTTCTCCGCATCGTGCGGCGGAGCACCGTTGGCGATCGTCCGCCAGTACATCGAGCAG
>NZ_JBSFET010000268.1:0-1690 GCF_053594575.1 Streptomyces sp. NPDC001880 | reverse complement strand
CCCGTTACCTTTTTCGTGCCCCGCAATGGGGCGCCTGGCCTCCGGGTCCGGTATGGCTGTGTGCCCCCTGTCGAAGTCGATGACCTGGGGGGTGTTGCCGCCGGGCTTCGGGGCACTGCTTGACCGCTGATGAGGGGCCTGACGACCGCCTGGTCCGGTGCAATGCCGGACCGCTTTGCGGGTGGGGATGTCTGCGTAACGTGGTTGCCGGCGTGTGGTGCCGCAGGGACGGCCGGGAGTTGAGGAGACGAGAGGCGAGGGGCACGCGCACATGGTCGACACGACCGCGATAGATCTCTTCCTCGGCCTGGACCTGGGCAAAGAATTCCACCATGCCCACGGCCGGACCAGGGACGGCAGAACCGTGCACGACAAGCGGCTGCCCAACACCGAACCAAGACTGATGGAGCTGTTCACCAGGCTGGTGGCGAAGTTCGGCACCGTCCTTGTGGTCGTGGACCAGGTCGCCAACATCGGCGCACTGCCGCTGACGGTGGCCCGCGCGGCGGGCTGCCGGGTCGCTTACCTGCCCGGACTGTCGATGCGACGGGCCGCCGACCTGCACCCGGGTGAGGCCAAGACCGACGCCCGCGACGCGTTCGTGATCGCCGAAACCGCCCGGTCCATGCCGCACACCCTGCGCGCGGTGGACCGTGACGACGAGACGCTGGCCGAACTGACCATGCTCACCGGCTACGACAACGACCTGGCCGGCGAGGTCAACCGCACCACCAACCGGCTGCGCGGCCTGCTCTCCCAGATCCACCCCTCCCTCGAGCGTGTGCTCGGCCCGCGCCTGGCCTACCCCTACGTCCAGACCCTCCTGTCCCGGCACGGTTCCCCGGCCAGACTGAGAAGGCTCGGCCGGGCCCGCTGCGAGGCCCTGCTCAAGGCACACGGCTCGCGCAAGGCCCACCACCTGAGCGGGGAGATCTTCGACGCGCTCGCCGAGCAGACTCTCGTCGTTCCCGGCACCGAGGCGTCCGCGCTGATCGTGCCTGGCCTGGCCGCCCAGCTCGCCGCCGCCCACGCCCAGCGCCAGGCCACCGAGCAGGAGATCGCCGCCCTGCTGGAGGCCCTCCCTCTTTTCCACCTCCTGACGTCCCTGCCCGGCCTGGGCGTCAGGACCACAGCCGCGGTGATCGTCGCGATCGGTGACGGCACCGGCTTCCCCACTGCCGGACACCTCGCCTCCTACGCCGGACTTGCCCCGGCCACGAAGTCCTCGGGCACCTCGATCCGCGGCGAACACGCGCCCCACCGCGGCAATCGGCTCCTCAAACGCGCACTGTTCCAGGCCGCATTCGCCGCGATCGGCTCCAAAGCCGACCCGTCCTCCCGGATCTACTACGACCGTCAGCGGGCCCGCGGCAAGACCCACACCCAGGCGATCCTCCGCCTGGCCCGGCAACGCGTGAACGTCATCCACGCAATGATCCGCACCGGCGCCCTCTACGAACCGCGCCTCCCCGACGACATCGGTCTCGCCGCCTGATCCACCGCTCCTGCCCTCCAGGTCCCACCACGCCCGCGCACCGGCACGGCCACCCCGCCCTGCCGGCCACCGGGCTACCCATCAGACACCCGATCCGCCGGGAACGTCCCGCTTCGCGGGACGTTCCCGAAAACCATGCCCAACCCCCATAGACCGCCCCCGCCGGGGTTGACGAAACAGATAGGGGCACCCCCC
>NZ_JBSFET010000267.1:0-1711 GCF_053594575.1 Streptomyces sp. NPDC001880 | reverse complement strand
CGGCGCGGCCCACCGCGAGGTGATGCCCTCCGTCGAACACCGTTCCCACAAGGGTCTGAACAATCGGGCGGAGAACTCGCACCAGCCCACCCGGCGGCGTGAACGGGCGATGAAGGGCTTCCGCTCCGCCGGCGCCGTACAAGAATTCCTGTCCGCCTTCTGTGGCATCCCACTTCAGGCCTCGTCGCCACCTGATGACCGCCGCCCACTACCGCGCCGAGATGACCATCCGCTTCGCGATCTGGGACCAGATCACCGGCGCGACCGCCCTGCCTGCCGCGGCCTGAGCCCGGAGCCGGAACCCGGCCCCACCACCCCCGACACACCGTCGAGCATTCACACGCTTCACAACGTGACAGCACCCGAACTCACAAGCCCCAGCCCCGTGGACCAGGGTAGACCGCTAATGCTCTACGGTCTGGTAGCCCCGTAGTCCGTGCCGGGTGGCGGCGGCCGGCGGTTTCAGCGGCCGAAGCCGGAGCCAAAGTTGTCCCCCGGCGCTGGCTTCAGTCCCAGATCTGCGGGCCCGATGAGCATCGGCCTGGATGTGCTGATGCCGGAAGGGCTGCCGCGCAGAATCCTGACCTTGTCGTCGGCCCCGCTCGTGTGCGACGTGCCGACCGCCAGTTCGGCCGCGCCGTCGCCGTTCAGATCCTGGATCGCCAGCCGGGGCCACACCGGGAGGCCGGAAATACTCTTCGCGTTCGTGCCCGTCAGGCCCTTCGGTCCGCCGCGCAGCACCAGGGTCACCGTCTTGTCTCCCTTGAGCGGGGCGCTGAACGCGACGTCGGCGTAACCGTCGCCGTTCACGTCACCCGTCGCCGGCGCGTACCCGAAGTTGCAGTAGGAGGAGACCGGCTCGCCGGGCAGCCCCGGTGTCTTCTCGTTGATCGTCGTGGGCTTCAGACCGGTGCTCCACCCGCTCTTTCCGCCGTACGCGACCATCAGTCGGCTGCCGCCCTCGGGCACGGCTACGTCGCCGAGGATCTCGCAGGTGAGGCTGACGATCACATCGGCGAAGCCGTCCTTGTTCACGTCGGACGTGAGGGTGACCGAGCCGTACATGTCCTTGCCTCGCGCGTCCTTGAGGCGCGGCCCCTTCTTCAGTACGCCGTTGGCCGCTCCGCGGTACACGAGGGTGGCGCGGGGGGTCGGGATCTCGTCCGCGAACACGTGCGACCAGGTGACCACCAGATCGTCCTTGCCGTCGCCGTTCACGTCGCCGACGCCGGTGGGCCGGGGGGTGTAGTACGACGGCTTGTCGGGGGTGAGGTCGAGCGTCTTCGTACGGGCGGGCTTGCCCGTCCGGGTGAACGGGCCGAACCGGACCGTTGCCTTGGAGTCCGCGCTTCGGCTCGTGACGAGGTCGGCGTGGCCGTCGCCGTCGAAGTCGCCGGCGACCGGCGCGGCGCCGCTGAGCTTGGCTGCTCCGGAGAGCTTCTTCTTTCCGCCCCACACCACGAAGACCGTGTTGCTGCCGGCCTGCGTGATGAGGTCGCTGCGGCCGTCGCCGTCGAGGTCGGCCGAGATGGCACCGCTGCCGAGGCGGCCGCCGGTGCCCGCCTTGCCGAGGCCGAGGCTGTCCTGGGTGATCACCTGGTGGCGCCGGGTGTCGGCCCGGCGTATGGGTCGCCGAAGGCGCGGAAGTGCACCCCGACGCGGTGCTGCGTGGGCCGCTCTATATCGGGGACTACGCAAAGGTCGAAGCCGG
>NZ_JBSFET010000266.1:0-1743 GCF_053594575.1 Streptomyces sp. NPDC001880 | reverse complement strand
AGGGAGGTCGCGCAGCCCGCCTGGACGGCGACGGCAGGGCCGCGCAGGCCGAGCTTGTAGGCGACACGGCTGCACAGGAAGTCGGCTCCGTTACCCATCCGGATCTCGTACGCCGACACCGGTGGCTGCCGTGCCCGCTGGGTGGTGAGGACGTGCGCGTAGGCGTTGTCGCTGCTGCCCCCGTACACGCCGACGGTTCCCGGGTGGCGGTCCGGGTCCACGCCCGCGTTCTCCAAAGCCTCCACCGCGCACTCCAGGAAGACCCGGTGCTGCGGATTGACGAGGCGGGCCTCGCGCGGGGACATGCCGAAGTAGCCGGCGTCGAATCGCTCGGGATCGTCGAGGAGTCCGCGGGCCTCAATGCCGCGCGGGCCGGTCACGCGGGTGACCGTGTCACGTCCCTCGATCAGATTGCGCCAGAATTCGTCGGCGTTCCGAGCTCCGGGGAAACGGCAGGCCATACCGATGACGGCGACGGAGGCGGACCGGTCTTCCCGGTGCGACCGGGACAGCTGATGCGCCTGGTGCGACTGGTGCACGACATCGGTGTTCCGGCCCTCAGTTTTCACTGACCATCCAATCCCTTGCTGGCGAGATCAAACCCGTTCCGCGATCGGGACCATACCTTCGGGCACCAGAGAAATATAAGCGATTCCGAGCCCCCTGAAGATTTCTCAGGGCACAAATCGAAGAGCCCACTGAAAACCTCTTGAAATAGTTCCGGACGGACCTGGACGCGTTGTCACACACCACCCCTGACACCACATCGACACCACGCTGTTTCGGTGAAAGATGGACACATCGACGCAGGACAGGTAGACCAACAATTCGACGCCTCTGGCAGGTCGGAATAATGCACTCCGCGCGTCAAACTCTGTTTCGGAGGAAGATTACTGGTGTTCGCAGATTTCATCGCTCCGCTCACTCCGGAGCAGTTCTTCTCGGACCACTGGCCCGACACCCCGTACGCAGGACCACCGGCCGCGCTCCCCGGGCTGCTGCTCGGGGCGGTACCAGAACTGAGCAGTGCGGAAGAGGTGTTGAGATCCTTCGGCGACACGGTCTCCCTCATCCAACGCAACGGCCCGCACGCGCGCGTGCCGCGCGGCAGCGACGCGCTCCCGATGTACCGGGCGGGGTTCACCTGCTACATGCGCCACGCCGAGCGGGAGTTCGTCGGCCTCACTGAACTCATCGACGAGGCTGCGCTGCGGCTGGGACTGCCGCCAGACCGGATGTCCTGCGAGATCTTCTGCTCGACAGGCACGAGCGGTGTCCCCATGCACAGCGACTTCGACGTGAACTTCGCGCTGCTCCTGTCCGGCTCCAAGCGGTGGCGGCTCGCCCCGAACACGAGCATCGAGAACCAGACGACGATGTGCTTCGCGCGCGACCGCAAGCAGGCCGACGAACGTCAACTCGGCTATGCGCACGCGCCGTTTCCGGAGCGAATGCCGGACGACGCCCGTGAGGTCACCATGGAGGCCGGCGGGCTGCTGTTCCTGCCGCGTGGCTGGTGGCACGAGACGCACTCGACCGGCGCCTGCATGCAGCTGAACCTCGTGGTCAAGGGCCCGCACTGGGCGCGGGTGTTCAGCGGTGCCCTTGAGGAGCGGCTGCTCGAAACCGCCGACTGGCGGGAGTTCGCGTACGGGGTGTCGGCGGTCGACGGCCCCGGGCACGCCGCGGCCGTGGACCGCCTCGCCGATCTGATCACCCGCCTCCAGAGGTCTCTGGCCGGCG
>NZ_JBSFET010000265.1:0-1786 GCF_053594575.1 Streptomyces sp. NPDC001880 | reverse complement strand
GGGATCGGCGCGTAGCCGGCCTCGGTGAGGAGCTTCTGGCCCTCGTCACTGGCGGTGTAGTTCAGGAAGGACTTGACCGTGGGAAGGGTCTCGGCGCCCGGCTCTCCTCGCCAGGGCCCGCGCACTCGACGCCGAGCAGGGATAGCCCCGCCCCCTTGCAACGGGGTTGCAACGTACCGCTGTCTACCCTCGCGCCGAGGGCCGTCCAACGGCGGGCGGCACCGGATCCGGGAGGCCACAGAGATGACCCGTTACGCCGCGCCGGGCGCCGAGGGCGCCATCGTCTCGTACGAGTCCCGCTACGACCACTGGATCGGCGGCGCGTACGTGCCGCCCACCCGTGGCCGGTACTTCGAGAACCCCAGCCCCGTCAACGGCCGCCCCTTCACCGAGATCGCCCGCGGGACGGCCGAGGACGTCGAGCTCGCCCTGGACGCGGCACATGCCGCGGCGCCCGCCTGGGGAGCCACGTCGGCAGGTGACCGCGCCGGTCTCCTCAACAGGATCGCCGACCGGATGGAGGCCCACCTGGAGGAGCTCGCGGTCGCCGAGAGCTGGGACAACGGCAAGCCGGTGCGGGAGACCCTGGCTGCCGACATTCCGCTGGCCATCGACCATTTCCGTTATTTCGCCGGTGCGTTGCGGGCCCAGGAGGGCTCGCTCAGCGAGATCGACGACGACACGGTCGCCTACCACTTCCATGAGCCGCTCGGCGTCGTCGCGCAGATCATCCCGTGGAACTTCCCGATCCTGATGGCGACTTGGAAGCTGGCCCCAGCGCTCGCGGCGGGCAACGCGGTGGTTCTCAAGCCGGCCGAACAGACCCCGGCCTCCATCCACGTATGGCTGAAGCTGGTCGCCGACCTGCTGCCTCCGGGCGTCGTCAACATCGTGAACGGCTTCGGAGCGGAGGCCGGCAAGCCCCTCGCCTCCAGCCCGCGCGTCGCGAAGATCGCCTTCACCGGTGAGACGACGACGGGACGGCTGATCATGCAGTACGCCTCCGAGAACATCAAGCCGGTGACGCTGGAGCTCGGCGGGAAGTCGCCCAACATCTTCTTCGACGACGTGTGGAACGCGGACGACGACTTCCGCGACAAGGCACTCGAAGGCTTCACCATGTTCGCCCTCAACCAGGGCGAGGTATGCACCTGCCCGTCGCGCGCACTGATCCAGCGCGGGTTGTACGGCGAGTTCCTGGAAGCGGGCATCGCCCGCACCGAACAGATCGTGCCCGGACACCCGCTGGACACGGACACGATGATCGGCGCACAGGCCTCCAACGACCAGTTGCAGAAGATCCTCTCGTACCTGGACATCGGCCAGCAGGAGGGCGCGAAGGTCCTCACCGGCGGACAGCGGATCGAGTACGACGGAGAGCTGGCGGGCGGCTACTACGTCCAGCCCACCGTCTTCGAGGGCGACAACCGGATGCGGGTCTTCCAGGAGGAGATCTTCGGGCCGGTCGTGGCGGTCACGTCCTTCTCCGACTTCGACGACGCGATCAGGACCGCGAACGACACCCTGTACGGCCTCGGGGCCGGCGTATGGACGCGCGACATCAACACCGCGTACCGGGCCGGCCGCGCCATCCAGGCGGGCCGGGTCTGGACGAACTGCTACCACGCATACCCGGCGCACGCGGCGTTCGGCGGGTACAAGCAGTCCGGGATCGGCCGGGAGAACCACAGGATGATGCTGGAGCACTACCAGCAGACGAAGAATCTGCTGGTGAGCTACTCCCCGAAGAAGCTCGGCTTCTTCTAGCGGCACGAAAGAAGGCGCC
>NZ_JBSFET010000264.1:0-1805 GCF_053594575.1 Streptomyces sp. NPDC001880 | reverse complement strand
GCTTGGCCAGGAACCGCTTGGCGGCCTTTGCGTTCCGCCTCGACTGGACCAGGATGTCCAGGACGTTGCCGTCCTGGTCGACGGCCCGCCACAGATACTGCCGCACACCGTTGATCTTGACGAACACTTCGTCGAGATGCCACTTGTCGCCAGGCCCGGGCCGTCGGCGGCGCAGTCCGTCGGCGTAGGCCTGGCCGAACTTGGCGCACCAACGGCGCACGGTCTCGTGGGAGACGAGGACGCCGCGCTGGAGCATGAGCTCTTCGGCCTCGCGGAACGACAGCGGGAAGCGGTGGTACAGCCACACGCAGTGGGAGATGATCTCGACCGGGTACCGGTGCCCCTTGTACGACGGCGGCGTACTTTCCACGGACGACCCCTCCCCGCATGACCAACCAGAAGATCATCCCACCTGGTCAGCCAACGTGACAGTCCCCCTGCGGTCCCGGATCGCCCGTGAACAGCAGCTCGCCCAGGACGCCGTCGAACGCGGCTGGCCCCGCGAGGTCGAACGGCACAAGGCCATCGCCGAACGGATCCGCGGCCTCCTCGCAGATCTCGATGAGAGCGCCGAGCCCGGCCCTGGCGATCACTGCTGAGCAGTTCGTTCCGGCTGCCTGAACGAGAACCCGGCGGATACTTGTCGGATGGATGGATCAAGGGCTTCTTGGGTCAACACCACGCACGATTGGGCCGGCATCGTGGACACGGACCATCTCGGTCGGATCCGCCAGGGATCCGCAGAGTTCGCGCCGGGCGGGCCCGAACACCTTGTTCTCGAGGTCGTTGCTTACGCCGCTGACGAGGCAGCGAGCCGGGGCGGCGGACGGTGTGTGGTCACGCTGCATACCGACGGCTCGGTGTCGGTGAAGGATGACGGACGGGGCACCGACACTCGGGTCGACGAGCACGGCCGGGTGGTGAAGAAGCCGGTCATGGCCACGAAGGATCTTCGGTTCTTCGACCTCCCGGAGGCGGAGCGGCTTCCGGACGGACATCCGCGTCGCGGCATGTCCGTCGTCGCAGCGCTCAGCGAGTGGCTGATTCATACCAACTGCCGTCTCAACGGATCCTGGAGTCAGCGCTATGAGCACGGCGTCCCGGTGACCGATCTGGAGCCCGTCGAAGCTGACGGGACCACGGGGACCTGCGTCCGCTTCCTGCCGGACGAAGCCCTGCGTTCGCGGTGGTCGTTGACTGCGGGCGATCTGGTGCGATGGTCCGAGCACTGGCTCGACCTGACTGCCCGCCTCGACGATCAGCGGGACGGCGAGGACCGCTCAGATCCGTGACCACGGGGCGGCACGACCAAACTGCACCGGGGAGAGCGGCCCGGTCGACTCCCGACTCGCGGTCCTGGTGCTCGGCCCCGGTGGCTTGGAGGTGGCAGGAGTCGGAGCAAGTCTCGATCAGGGTGCATTCCCCCCGGCAGCATGGTCTGCCTGTGGGTCGAGCCGTGGGGAACCGATCACTGGATGCGTCCGGGTGAGGAGTTCACGGTGGTGACCGAGACGGAGCCGGAGCAGTCGCCGTTCAACGTGGTCGTGCATGACCAGGGCATCACGGTGTGGGTGAACGCGGGTCATGACGCCGAGGTCTTCGACAAGAACGGTGGCGTGGTGCCGTGCGCGCGCCAGCGGCCCGCCGAAGGCGGCAGCTGAGCTGCCTTTGATCGTCAGGTCCGGAGCCAGATGACTACGGCTGCGGCGGTGGCGGTGCCGAGGAAGACGTACAAGCCCAGCGATGGTGCGGTACCCAAGTGGTGCCGTACCCGCGAGACGCCCGGTGGGCGGCGCCCCGTGTGG
>NZ_JBSFET010000263.1:0-1852 GCF_053594575.1 Streptomyces sp. NPDC001880 | reverse complement strand
CAGCCCGTCGGCGTAGGCCTGGCCGAACTTCGCACACCACCGGCGGACGGTCTCGTAGGAGACGATCACGCCGCGTTGGAGCATCAGTTCCTCAGCCTCGCGGTAGCTGAGCGGGAACCGGGGGTACAGCCACACGCAGTGGGAGATGACTTCGACCGGGTAGCGGTGCCCCTTGTACGACGGCGCCGGGTTCACCACAACGATCCCCCTCCAGCATGATCAACCCGAAGATCCAACCATGTCATCCGCCAACGTGACAGCGCCGTCGGTGGTGCTGAGCGCGGCGGCGTCAGTCGTCAGCTGCGACGAGGAGAGTGAGTGTCGCTGCCGGGCGGTCGATGAGGACGAGTTCGTGGTAGTCGATGTGAATCGGGCCGTAGTCGTGGAACGCATCCTCGGGAAGCTGTCCCAGCAGGTATCTGCTGGTCGCCTTGCAGATCGGGGTGTAGATCTCCTGACGCAGGCGTGATGCGAGTGATTCCGGGACGTCTCCGTGCTGGTTGGCCCAGGAGTGGACGACATCGACTGCCGTCTCGGTATCGACGGTCTCATAGGCGTCAGGGGCGATGTGGTCAAGCCGCCACTGGCCGTGCCGTGGCCAGTCTTGAACGCCGGGTTTGTGAGGTTGTGCGTCGGCTGACTTCGGCTGCGTAAGCCACCCAGTCTCCGACGGCAGCTCGTTTACCTGGCCCTGGCGGCCGGCGCGCTCCCCGCCCGGCACCGGCAAGACTCACCTGGCCATCGCCCTGGGCATTCGCGCCTGCCAGGCCGGTCACCGCGTCGCGTTCGCCACCGCCTCTCAGTGGGTCGACCGCCTGGCCGCCGCCCATACCACCGGAAAACTCCAGGACGAGCTCTTGCGCCTCGCGCGCGTCCCCGTTCTGGTGATCGATGAGGTCGGCTACATCCCGTTCGAACCGGAAGCAGCGAACCTGTTCTTCCAGCTGATCTCCGGCCGCTACGAACGCGCGTCCGTGATCGTGACCAGCAACAAGCCCTTCGGACGCTGGGGAGAGGTCTTCGGCGACGACACCGTCGCCGCCGCCATGATCGACCGTCTCGTCCACCACGCCGATGTGCTCTCCTTGAAGGGAGACTCCTACCGGCTGCAAGACCGCGACATCGGCCGCACCCCGAACGCGGCAACCGGCTGAACAACTGCACACGGGGTCAAAAATCACCGACCCCAAAGGGGTCCAGGTTCGAAGACCGCCGACACGGCCGTGTGGCTGTGGCTGAAGAAGGTTGGTACGGGCGCACGCAACGGGAACTCCCGGTTGTCCGTTGCCCGATCGCCCGTCTTTGCAGCACCGGGATTGCAGCCGAGACGGACGATACCTGAGCCCGCCACCACACCTGCCTCACTCCAAGCACCGCCCACGTCACCCCGGGGATGTACGCGCCGGACGGAGACGTGCACGGCGACCGCGGCCGGCCCGGACCGCTCTGGCCGCTGACCCGATTGCTGACCCTCGGACGTCCACGTATCAGGGCCACCGGCAGGGCGGCGGGTGCGGGGGCGCAAGAACAAGCGGCGCGCACCGAACCCGATCATGCCCACGTGCACGCCACCGGACGTCAAGATTCCAACAGAAATCCTGTGGGCTGCTCGCGGTGGTGGGCAATCCGCAGGATTGTTGCGCTATGACCACCGATTGGTTCCCCGACCGCGGTGTCCGCCGGACCGTACTTGCATTCGGTACGGCTGGTCTGACCGTTATCGCCGTCGGCGCCGTACTCGAAGCCCAATGGCTCCTTGAACCGCCCCGGGTTCGGTAGAGATCTCAGATTGTGGTTTTGGCCTGGGGTTTCGCGGTGGTGAGGTAGTAGTTGGTCTCGTATTCGACGGGTG
>NZ_JBSFET010000262.1:0-1853 GCF_053594575.1 Streptomyces sp. NPDC001880 | reverse complement strand
GGCGCCCGAATTTCATTCGGGCGCCCCACCACGCCGGATTTTATATAGGCAGTTTTTGTCGTAGAGAATGGAAACTCTGCCTTGAGCGCTCGACCGCCCCAGGGCCCTTGCACCCTCGTGAGCTGGAATATTTGATGCGCATTCAGTGCGGTAGCCGATCGACTTAATCAATGGAATTACTTTGATTAAGCAAGCAGGGAGAGGTGATCGAAAACCGGTGCCCCATCGCTTGCGGTCGGCCGACATGCAGAGGATTCTTAGTCATATTCCGACGGAGAAGCCGTCTGACCAGCCCTGCATTGCCTGGATCATGATATCCCAAATTCCCGTTAGTAGTAGCAGGCCGGTTGCAATCATCATGACCCCGCCGATCCTCATAACCCATTCATACCGTTTCTTGATCCAGGTGAATGCGCTTAGAGCCTTACGGAAGGCGACTGCTGCCAGGATGAAAGGAAGTCCGAGCCCGAGGCAGTACGCGACGGTCAGTATTGCCCCGCGCCCAGCGCTGGCCTGGCTGGCCGCCAGAATCGTTACCGAGGACAATGTGGGGCCGAGGCATGGTGTCCAGCCAATGCCGAATAGGGCTCCAAGTAGAGGGGCACCCATGATTCCAGAAACTGGTCGCCTATTAAATCGGAACTCTCGCTGCGTTAGCCACGGCATCAGGCCCATGAAGAATGCACCCATAAGGATCATCAGCACGCCGAGGATTCTATTTAGAGTGTCCCGATGTTCCTGGAGAGTGAATCCGAAAAACCCGAAGAGCGCGCCACCGGAGACGAATACTGCAGTGAATCCAAGTACGAAGAGAGAGGCTCCGGCTGCCATTCGACCTCGCCGTGCTGTAGCCAAATCTGCGCCGGTGATCCCGGTAACGTATGAGAGGTATCCGGGTACAAGCGGCAGAACGCATGGGGAGAAGAATGAGACAAGACCGGCAAGCACGCAGATAGGTAGGGCGACAAGGGTAGCTCCGTTGAGAACTGTCGTGTTTATGGTGTCACTTGCGGTGAAAAATTCCATTGGGTCAATTCTCCTTGACGACTGGGTCGATCATTCCGTTTAGACCTTCTTCGGACAGTGCCCTCAGTGTGCGAGCCGCGATTCTTCCTTTCCGGTCGAGCACGATGGTGGAGGGAACCGTCTGTGGATTCAGCGTCCCCTTGGGGAATCCATTCATTACCATTTTCCCTGTTGGGTCATACAGGCTTGGGTATTCCACTTTGTACTCTTTCTCGAAGGCGACGACTAGGCTTCGATTTGCGTCGCGAGTATTAATTCCAATAAATTCCACTCCTTTCTTCTTGGTTTCCTTGGCGACCTTTACGAAATTGGGAACCTCGGCGCGGCAGGGGCCGCACCATGAGCCCCACACGTTTATTACGACCACCTTACCTTTCAAATCGGCAATGTTTACCTGCTCCCCGTCGATGGTCTTTCCTTTGAGGCCTCTTGCCATTCGCCTATTGTCTTGAGGGATGGCAGAAATACCGTCACCGCTGTCTACGTACTTTGTCTGGCTTTCGCCATTGCCGCAGGCGCATAGGAGCAGCACCCCGGCGAAGATCAACAGTGTTGTTTGGCGGGCTCGGCTAAAATTCATGTGAAAAGCTTCGCATGGTCGGCGCAGAAGTTCGTCGCTGCCCCCTGTATGGGGACGATCTCAGAGGGCGGTTCGTGAGCTGATGTCCATTTCTGAGTAGCTGGGACAAAGCTGCTGGTCGCGATGCTCGGCAGGCTACTGCTTCCTGGTGAGGCGCTGTCACGTTGTTGAGTGTGTGCGTGCCTGACGGTGTGTCGGGTGTGGTGGGGCCGGGTTCCGGCTCTGTGCTCAGGCCGCGGCAGGCAGG
>NZ_JBSFET010000261.1:0-1908 GCF_053594575.1 Streptomyces sp. NPDC001880 | reverse complement strand
ACAGCTTTCAAGAGTGGTGCTGTGCGGAAGATGAAGGTTTTGTGGCCCTTCGGAGCCGCCCTGCGGGGGGAGGCTTCAAACTGCCTCATGCCGCGTTAGCCGAAGACTGTCGTGGTGAGCGATGAGGAAAAGGCGCCGTAAGAGGCGTCAGGTGGGGACCGGGAAGACGAACGCAAGTGAATCGCTGCTGACGTGTCGAAACGAAAACAGACGACATCAAAACCGGGGTGTTCCCTAAACTCCGGGATGAGCCTGGCGGGAGCCCGTCTATTGGCCAGGTGGTGTCCGGCATGCAGGCGACGTGAGCCCGGTCTGCGGCTTCCGCATGGAACAGGAGAAGGCAAGCCCCGATACTGCCCGCCGTGCAGCGGCGGCGAGAGGAAGCGCCTCAAGCAGCGGACACTGCGAGGGGCTGAGTACCGATGCGGGGTGTGCTGGCGGACCGGTTCGTAGTAGTGGTGAAGCCCCTGTAATGGGGGTGGAGCGAAGGGACCGGGTCGTTCGTGACTGTGTTGATCGCATCAACCGGACGGTTGTTTCCGGGAGGAGTTCGGTGGACCAGTTGAAGTCACAGACCAAGCCGTTTGAGATCTCAAAGCGGGAAGTCAAGGAGGCATGGGAGGAAGTCAGAGCGAATAGAGGGGCACCGGGAGCGGACGGGCAGAGCATCGACGACTTCGAGAAGGATCTGAGGAACAACCTCTACAAGGTCTGGAACAGAATGTCGTCAGGCTCATACTTCCCGCCTCCGGTGCGCGCGGTGGCAATTCCCAAGCCACAGGGAGGTGGCGAAAGGATGCTTGGTATTCCCGCCGTCGCCGATCGCGTGGCTCAGACCGTCGTGGCCCGGCATCTCATGCGGAGGGTGGAACCAATCTTCCATCCCGACAGCTACGGATACCGGCCCGGACGGTCCGCCTTGGATGCGGTGGAGAAGTGCCGGGAACGCTGTTGGAAACGGGACTGGGTGGTCGAGTTCGACATCGCCAAGTTCTTCGACAGCGTGCCCTGGGATCTCTTGGTCAAGGCAGTGGAAGTGCATACCGACGCCGTTTGGGTGAACTTGTATGTGCGGAGGTGGCTCGCCGCCCCGCTCCAGATGCCCGACGGCTCCTTGCTGGAACGGGAGCGCGGCACCCCGCAAGGGGCTCCCGTGTCTCCTGTCATGGCGAACCTGTTCCTGCACTACGCGTTCGACACCTGGATGGCCCGGGAGTTCCCGCCCGTCTGGTTCGAACGCTATGCGGATGATGCGGTGCTGCACTGCGTCACCGAGCGCCAGGCCCGCCAGGTGCTGGCCGCGCTCACGGACAGGATGGCCGAGGTCGGGCTGCGTCTGCACCCGGACAAGACCCGGATCGTGTACTGCCGTGACGGAAATCGCCAAGGCTCCTACGAGCACACGGCGTTCACGTTCCTGGGATACACCTTCCGCGCCAGGAGAAACCGGAGTCGGCACGGGAACCAGTTCCTGGCGTTTGACCCGGCGGTCAGCAGGACGCTCTCAAGAAGATGGGCCGGGAAGTACGGAGATGGCATCTGCACACCCGCACCGATCTGACCTTCCAAGAGCTCGCTCGAAGGATCAACCCTGTCGTGGCGGGCTGGCTCAACTACTACGGCCGTTTCAGGCCTTGGGAGTTGACCTCTTTTGTGACGCGCATCAACGCCTACCTGGTGCGTTGGATCCGCAAGAAGTACAAACGGCTCACGGCCAAGCGGAAGGCGCTGGCCAAACTGCAGGAAATCGCCAGGCGATACCCCCGCATGTTCGCGCACTGGCGCGTCACTCCGACCGTGAGTGCCGTACTGGTCTGACGATCAGGACGACAAGAGCGGAGTGACGAGAGATTGTCACGCTCCGTTCTGTGAGGGCCGGAGGGTGAAATCCCCTCCGGCTACTCGGCG
>NZ_JBSFET010000260.1:0-1938 GCF_053594575.1 Streptomyces sp. NPDC001880 | reverse complement strand
GCGACGAGCTCGGCGCGCTCGGGGTGCGCCTTGATCCACTCGGCGTACGTCAGACCGCGGTTGCCGGCGCCGACGAGCGCGACCCGTACGGGCCGGCCGGTGATCGGGGTATGCGTGGACACGGGAATCCCTGGTGCTCGATGGGTTGGGGTCTTTCGTCCGGATCAGGCCGGATCAGGGAGCGGGGTCTGGTGCTGCGTGCGATCGCAAGGCGGAGGAGGGAGCGGACGCGGAGCGTCGGCGACCGACGACAACGCGGCGAGCGTGCGTGCCGGGCCCGGGCCCCGCGAGCCCGGCCCGATCCGAACGAGAGGCCCCACGGTCAGATGCGCAGTGTGGCCGCGGTGTGGGCGACGCGGTCGCCCTCGTCCGGCAGCGCGGTGCGCTCGGTGCCGTCCTCGACGCAGCCGGTGTGCAGCAGGTGGCTGTCGCCGGTGAACGCCGTGGGCCGCAGTTCGAGCCGGCCGCCGGTGAAGGTGGATCCGGTGGCCCGGTAGCGGTTGGGGCCCTCGGTGACCAGCACATGGGCGGTGCCCTTGGGTGCGGTCGAGTCGAGGCCGGTGAGCTGCCAGTCGACGGTCCGTCCGGAGCCGGTGCGGGCGAGCAGGGCGCCGTCCTTGTTGGTGCCGCTCAGCCGGGTGCCGTCGACGCGCAGCCGCTGGTCCTTCGCCGAGGTCAGCTTCAGCCCGGTGTCGCGGAGTTCGCCGCCGAGCACGGTGATGTCGGCGTGCGCCAGCGAGACCGGGGCGCTGTCCTTTGAGCCGGTCAGTGTGCACTGGTCCAGGGTGAGCGGGCCGGTGCCGTTGAGGACCGCGCCGTCGACGCCCTTCAGGGTGGAGCGCTGAATGGTGAGCGGGGCGGTGACGTTGGCCTGGGTGATCTCCGCGCCCGCCGCGAACGCGAACGAGGAGTCGGCGATCACATTGGGGCGGGCGGAGAGGTCCGAGGCACGGGAGACGATCAGCGGACCGGTGGCCGTGCAACCGCGCATCTGCACACCGTCGGCGTTGACCCAGAGCATTCCGGAACCGGAAAGGGACTTCTTGCCGATGACCAGGACGTCCTCCAGGGTCAGATCGGTGATCTTGACCCGGGCCACGAACCAGGAGCAGGCGTGCCGGCGTACGGTGATGCGCTTGGCCCTGCCGCCCCAGGCGGCACCGGAGTTGGCGAAGGTCATCAGCCCGGAGTTGCCGGTGTAGACGAGGTCGTGCTCGAACTGACCGTGCGTCACGAACGGGCCCTCGTCGTCACCGTCGCCGTGGCAGTTGGTGACGTAGCAGTAGGCGGAGGCCGTGAAGTCGTTGAGGTGACGGGCGTTGGAGGTGTGACAGTCCTCCACGTGCCCGTACAGGCAGTAGATCTGCTGGGTGAGGTAGCCCGCGCCGCCGTAGGTGACGGACTTCGGGTTGGTCAGCGAGCACTGCTCGGTGCGGTAGTACGTGCACCAGCGGCGCATCACGACCGGCCAGAAGGTGCCGATGGCCTCGATCCCGGAGACGTCGCAGCGCACCGCGTACTCGTACGCGACCGGGTGCGAGCCGGTCATCTCGTCCTCGCCCCAGCCCTCGAAGACCATGTTGCGGACGTGGGCCCGGTCGACGGGCTCGACGCGGGTCCAGGTCAGCGTGCGGCCCGCGGCCAGGTCCCAGCCGATCTGGTAGTTGACCCGGATGCGGGTGGAGTCGACGACATCGGTGACCTGGACGAGGCGCTGGATCTCCTTCTCGTACTTCCCCGCCAGGGCGTTGATCTCCACGGCCCACCACTGGCCGACCGCGAACTTCGACGAGTCGCCGACCTCGAAGAGGTCCGAGAGGTCCGGCATCGCCGCGCTCAGGGTGTGCCGGACGGTGGTGTCGGTGACGGTGCCGCGGAAGGAGAGGACGGCGCCGAAGGGGTTGTCGTGGGTGTTCTTCTCGATGCCTTCGGTGCGTA
>NZ_JBSFET010000259.1:0-1971 GCF_053594575.1 Streptomyces sp. NPDC001880 | reverse complement strand
GGTGCGTCGCGGCCATCAGCCCGGCCCGCGACGCACCCGCGAAGTCACTCGCGAACATCGGGTCGCGGTAGCCAGTGCCCTGCGTCGCCTTCTGGAACACGAACGAATACCCCGCCCTCACGGACGCCGACCACTGGACCGGGTGGGAATTGTGGTGGCTCGTGTCGAAACCCTTCACCCCGTACGCGGCCGGACTGTTCGCCTGCGCCTGCTCATCCCCGGAGAAGCTGATCAGACCGAACCCAGCGGCCGCCACCGCCACCATGGCACCCGCCTGAAAACCCGTCTTCTTACTGATGCTGCGCACGTCTTCACCCCTCGTCAGACGCACCGGAGGGCAGTTCACACGGCGCCCTTTGCGGCGTCGACGAGATCGGACAGCAGTTATTCAGCACTTCGGACAGCACCCGACCCTGTCGCTGTTCGATTACGTGGGGGAGCCGATGCGTCAGTCGCGGATTCCCGCCGCGTGCAGTCTGCTGCGCACGTAGTCCCAATCCGGGGCGATCGTCTCGGTTTGGCGGAAGCCGACGTTGCGGTTCTTGAAGCCACTGGACGTGGAGATACAGACCACCGGGCCGTCGAGGTCGTCGACGGTACGCAGTCCCGCGAGTCCGGCGGCGCTGGAGAGTTCGGTCCACAGGCCGACTCGGGCGAGCTCCTGGTGAGCGACCTCGAGTTGTGCGTCACTGAGTTCGAGGACCTGGCCGCCGCTGTCCTGGATGGTGACCACGCCGCGGTAGCCGCTGACCGGGGAGACGATGGAGTATGCCTCGGTCTGCTTCACCGTGACGTGAGCCGCAGGTACGCCGCGCCGCATGGCTCGGCGAGCGGCGCGGCTGCGGTCGGCTGGCACGCGTACATCCGCGGTAGCCGCTTGGTCAGGCCGAGGCGCCGAAGTTCGGTGAATCCCTTCCAGATACCGAAAAGGAGTTCGCCGTACGACGTGGGGACGAACACGGCTGCGGGGACGCCGAGGTCCTGGTAGATCTCGTAGGCGATGGTCTTGTATCCCTCGGGACCGAAGGCGTGGCCGGTGTGGGTGGTGGTGAGGCTGCTGACCGGGTGTAGGCCCGTCCGGTCGACGATCCGGCGCATCAGCAGCCACCTCGCTTCCCAGGGCACCGGCAGGACCACCGGCTCGTAGACGTTCAGGAAGGAGTCGACGGCGGGCGGCAGCTCGGGGCCCGCGATGACCACGCAGCGCAGTCCGGCGCGGGCAGCGTAGGCGGCCGCGGAGGCCCCGTGGTTGCCGGACGACGCCACGACGATTCCCGGGGCTCCGGCGGCGACGGCGGCGCTGACGGTGCACCGGTTCATCCGGTCCTTGTGGCTCCAGGTGGGGTTGCGAGACTCATCCTTGATGAAGACACCGGTCTCGACCTCGATCAGTTGCGTGCTGCCTTCGCCCAGCCCCGGTGCGGCGAGGGGCGGCAGCAGCGGCGCCCAGCGGTCCAGCCCGCCGCCCCGCTCCGTGGCAGTGGCGAACATGACGGGGTCGACCCGGTCGTAGGCGTAGTCGACTTCGACGGGATAGGAGATCTCGTCGGTGCTGGTGCGCGGACACCCGCTGGTCATCGGTGGCCACAACGGGTAGCTGACCGTGGGATCGCCTAACGAGCGCTGAAGGGTTGCCAAAGACCACTCTGTCGTCACATCTTGAGCCTATCGATCAAGGGCGGACCTCCGTCGGGGGCGAGTCCGGCTGAACGCTGACGTGGCCGAAATCCGGCGAGCACGCCAAGAAAATCAAGAAGGTGGGTGGGCAGTTTCGTCTCCTGTGGCCGCCTCAAGTACCCATGCTGCAGCTGCTTGCTGTTCGAATCGGCAGACCTCCAGAGTGCTGCCCGAAGTGCTGAACAACTGCTGTCCGATCTCGGGTTCTGGCACAGCTTCCGTGCAGTGGCCACGGTGAGTGACGGCTGAGCGCCTCCGGACGGCATACGAAGTCGCCCGAAAATGGATGGTGGT
>NZ_JBSFET010000258.1:0-2019 GCF_053594575.1 Streptomyces sp. NPDC001880 | reverse complement strand
GGCCCGGGGCCTTTCCACCCCCTGGCGGCTGACCCTGGCGCTCGCCGTCTACGACGAGCGCGACCCCGAGCACGACTGGGTTCGTGACCCCGCGGAGCTCCGTCAACGCGGCCTGCGAACCCCCGAGCAGATCCGGGACCACCTGCTGGATCTGTACATCCGCGGTGCCTCCCCGATGGACGACACCGCCGCGCCCTACACGCGGCAGCAGGTGTGTATTTGGATGACGGTCCTCGCCCGCCACCTGCGCACCAACACCGGTGCCCGCGAGGTGGCCGGACGCCGTCTGTCGAACACCGACCTCGTGCTTCACGAATTGTGGCCGCTCACCGGCCACCGCCGCGCCCGCACCGTCCACGTCCTCCTGACCTTCGCGGTGTGGGCCGTTGCCGACCTGCCCGCGGGCCTGCTCGACGCGTGGAGCGTGTACGTGATGAACGTGACGCTCATGGTGGCGGGCAGCCTTCTCGTGGGAATCCCTCCCTGGCCGATCCCGTCCCGGCTGGAACGCATCGCGGTCGGAACACGTGTCGGACGACGCCAGCTCGTGAACGGGCTCGTGGGCGGGCTCTTCTGGGGAGGGCTCGTCGTCGTGCTCGACATCGGGAACGTCGTCGGACTGGTGATCGGGCTCGTGTACGGATCGGTGGTGGGACTCGTCGGAGGGGCGACCGTCGGGGCCGGGCTGGCAGGCGTGCTCTCGGACGCACCCGAGATCCGCAGGCCGCACGGGCTCGCGTCGCCGCGCCGCATGGTGCGGGACGACCTGGTGACCGGGCTCGTGACCGGACTCGTGGTCGGGCTCGGGTTCGTCCCCTTCTACTGGTTCGCCCTGAGCCCCGTCCTCGCGTTCGGGGCGGTGTTCATCTACATGGCCCTGTTCGGCCTCGGCGGCGGGCGGGTGCTCGCGCTGGTCTACAATCGCCTGTTCAGATGCGGCTACCGAGGCGCTCTCGACGTGCTGTTCAGGCCCTGGCGCGCGTTCGGACCCCTGTTCAGGACAGGCGCCGGCCCGGCCCTCGGAGCGGCCGGGGTCCGCTACGTGGCTCTCCTGCTCTGTACTCGCCGCTGGTGGTCCGACCAGCCACTGCCCTGGCGCCTCGGCCGCTTCCTCGACTGGTGCTGCGACGCGGGTCTGATGCGCACCGCCGGGATCGCCTACCAGTTCCGCCACCGCGAGCTCCAGGACTTCCTCGCCCGCGGCGACATCCGCCACGATCCGCCGGGCGGCCCCGAGTCCGCGTGAACCCCGGGTGGCTGGTCGGTCACAAGGGTGCGGTCCGCTGCCCGCCCAGTTCCCGCACGACCGTGACGGACGTGTTCGCCGCCTCCCGGGACCTGAAGTTCACCGCTTGTAGTAGATGCGATTGCCGTGCGAGGTGGTGAGCGCCAGCATCACCGCGATCGGCTTGCGCTGCTTCGCCTCCAGCGCGGTCGTCGGTGCCTCGGGGTTCCGCCAGGGCAGTGTGCAGGCCACCGGAGGGAAACGCCGGAAATGCGCCCGAGCGCGGGCCGTGAGGTTCGGGGCGAGGGGGACATCACGGGTCTTGCCGCCCTTTGGAGTCCATCGGAGCTGGCGTCGTATGTGGACCACGCCGGCTTCGAAGTCGAGGTCCTCCTCGGCAAGGCCGAACGGCGCAGGCCGAGTCCGAGTCCGAGGTCCACGGCGAACCAGCACCGCTCCTGGAGGTGGAATCGGACGGCGTCCGCGATGGCGCGTGTCCAAGCCTTCACCTTCCAGGGTGCATCGCACGATGCACAGTATCCACTCCGGGGCGTTCGACGAGGTGGTCGCGTTCGAAGCGTGCGCCGGCGCGGACGAGGGCGACGAGGTGGGGCGTTCACGGTCCACCACCGCTGCTTCTCCAGGACTTCGGTCGGCGGATGTTGTGCTGGTCCAGGAAACTCTGGAAGGCGGTGGGCCGGCCGCAAGTCGACGACGGCCGTGGCGCTCTACGACCGCACGACCAGGACCAACTGCTCCCTGCGGGCGACCAGCACATACGACTCCGCCAGCAT
>NZ_JBSFET010000257.1:0-2027 GCF_053594575.1 Streptomyces sp. NPDC001880 | reverse complement strand
GGGACGTTCCCGAAAACCATGCCCAACCCCCATAGACCGCCCCCGCCGGGGTTGACGAAACAGATAGGGGCACCCCCCTGGACGAACCGGCGCGGCTGCCCGGAGCGGTGTTGCTCGGCGGCACCGGAGGTCTGAGCGGCCGACAGGCGGCCGCTCGGACCGGACGACATCACCGTGCGCACGGCCGAGCGGCCCGGAGCGTCGGCACCCGCGTAGCCCCGGACGGGCGATCACGGCGCGCGTCCACCCGGCCCCCGCGCTTCAATGGACGGGTGACCGCGCCCCCGGACGACTGCCTGGCGCGCAACGAGTGGCTCTGCGGGGCCTATCTGTCCAGCCGCCGCGAGATCCTCTGGGACGCCGTCGTGCAGCACCTCCAGCTCACCGCGGTCTCGGTGCTCATCGGCCTGGTCCTCGCCGTTCCGCTCGCCCTCGCGGCGCGGCACCGGCGCTGGGCGGCGGGTCCGGTGCTCGCCGTGACCACCATCCTCTACACCGTGCCGTCGCTCGCCATGTTCTCGCTGCTGCTGCCGGTGTACGGACTCTCCGCCTCGCTCGTCGTCGCCGGGCTGGTGCTGTACTCGCTCACCCTCCTCGTACGGAACATCCTCGCCGGACTGCGCGCGGTGCCCGAGGAGACCCGGCAGGCGGCGCGCGGCATGGGGTACGGACCCCTGCGGCTGCTGCTCGCCGTGGAGCTGCCCCTCGCGCTGCCCGCCGCCATGGCCGGACTGCGGATCGCGACCGTCTCCGCGGTCTCCCTGGTCACGGTCGGGGCGATCGTCGGCTACGGCGGACTCGGCAACCTCATCTACTCCGGGATGAACACCTACTTCAAGGCCCAGGTGCTCACCGCCTCCGTCCTGTGCGTCGTCATCGCCGTCGCTGCCGACCTGCTGCTCCTGCTCGCGCAACGACTGCTCACCCCATGGACCCGGAGGCAGCCGTGAACACCCTCGCCGACGCCTGGTCCTGGCTCACCACCTCCGCGAACTGGTCCGGTGACGGCGGCATCCGGCAGCGGCTGGGCCAGCATCTGTTCCTCACCGTCGTCTGCCTGCTGATCAGCTGCCTGATCGCACTCCCCGTTGCGCTGGTCCTCGGCCATCTGGGCAAGGGCGGCGCACTCGCCGTCAACATCTCCAACATAGGCCGGGCAGTGCCCACCTTCGCCGTCCTGGTGCTGCTGCTCCTCACCCCGATCGGCGGGCACGGCGAGTGGCCGACCATCATCGCTCTCGTGCTCTTCGCCGTACCGCCGCTGCTCACCAACGCCTACGTCGGCATGCGGGAGGTCGACCGCGATGTCGTATGCGCCGCCAGGGGAATGGGCATGACGGGCAGACAGCTGATGCTGGGGGTCGAAGTGCCGCTCGCCCTCCCGCTGATCCTCACCGGGGTGCGGATCGCCGCCGTCCAGCTCGTCGCCACCGCCACTCTTGCGGCACTGGCAGGCGGCGGGGGCCTCGGCCGCATCATCACAGCGGGCTTCAACCTCGCCTCCACCGCCCAAGTGGTCGCCGGGGCGGTCCTCGTCGCGGTCTTCGCGCTGATCGTCGAAGGACTCTTCGAGGTGGGCCGGCTGCTCGTGCCCGACCGGTTCCGCGGCGGGGGATCCGGATGAGGCCGTGGACCACCGTCCCCGCGCTGCTCGTCCTGCTCGCGGCGGCCGACTGCGCCACCGGTCCCTCCCTGGAGAACCAGGGCGAGGTCACCGCATCGCCGGGCGACAGCAAACACCTCACCATCGGCTCCGCGGGCTTCACCGAGAGCGATCTGCTCGCCCAGATGTACGCGCTGCTGCTGGACCGGGCCGGCTACTCCACGAAGATCATCTCGGTCACCAACCGGGAGATCTACGAACCGGCGCTGGAGAGCGGCCAGATCGATGTCGTGCCGGAGTACGCCGCCACCTTCGCCGACTGGCTGAACGCCAAGAAGAACGGCGCCGACGCCGCCCCGGCCGGTTCGCCCGCGAACGCCTGGCGGGTCTTGGTGAGGAAGTCGGCGACCTGGGTGTTGTTCAC
>NZ_JBSFET010000256.1:0-2027 GCF_053594575.1 Streptomyces sp. NPDC001880 | reverse complement strand
ACCAGCGAGAAGTCCCCGAAGCCCTTCTGGAGGGCGAGCTCGCGCACCGCCGCGTACGATCCCGCGAATCCGATCGCGGCGATGAGCACCGCACCAGCGACCACGAGACCGATGAGTATCCGGTGGGTGCGTGTCAGCTGCATCGCGGCCACCCGCGTTCCCTCGGCCACGTCAGCCACATCTCCTTACTCACCTACTCACCTGAACGTTCCTTCACCCTCCCACGCGCACCAGCCCCATCACCGGCGTACAACGCGTCACGCGGCACACCGTGCACCAACCGTGACCACGCCAGGCTGGCTTTGTTCACCAGTTTCGGTTCTGGCACAGGTTCCGTGCAGCGGTTGCTGTGCGTGATGGTCGGGCGTCTCGGAGAAGCGTCGGAAGTTGCCCGAAAATCAGCCGTCGCCGCGCCGGTTGGGCTGAAAGTCCACACCGTGGAAGAGGTTGCACTCCGGTTGAAAGAGCTGTTGTTCCCGTCGATCGCGGACATCGCGGTGCTGTCGGTAGACGTGAATATCGAGGTAGTGCGTGTTGACGCGCAATGCACCACGGTCGACGCCGCCTGCCCGGCGTGTGGGGCTCGGTCGACTCGGATTCACAGCTCCTACCTGCGATTCCCCGCTGATGCGCCGAGCGTCGGACGACGCGTCGTACTCCAGTTACGAGTTCGGCGGTTCCGATGCGGGAACAACTTGTGCCCCCGCCGGACCTTCGCGGAACAGATAGCCGGCCTCACCCGCAGGCATGGCCAGCGCACCGAGCGACTGCGTTCCACCCTGGCCGCAGTCGGTCTCGCCCTGGCCGGCCGGGCCGGTGCCCGGCTGGCTGCCGTCCTCGGCGTGGCCGTTAGCCGGAGCACGGCCGTGCGGTCACCGGCCGCGCCCGGGCAAAGACCCGGGCGCGGGCCGAAGTCCAGGAGGACACCGACGACCAGGACCAGGAGCACGACGGCGAGGACGCCGTGGACGTCCTGGAGGACGGGGACGGGGCGGGGGTGCGGGTGAGTGGGGCGGCGGCCGGGGTGCTGCGGTTCAGCGAGGAACGCGACCCCGCGGTCCTGGCCCAGTTCGTGCGGCTGCGGGTCATCGACCCGGAGGGCGCCTACTGGCGGCGCGGGATCGAGGCGGCCGGGCGGTGGCTGCGCGAGACCGGGAACGGTGTGCTGCGGGTGCCGTACACGGTCATCACGCCCAAGGACTGGGGCGCGGTCGGCGGATATCCGCTCGGGCAGTGGATCGCCGAGCAGCGCCGCGCCTACACGGCCGGAACACTGGAGGCCGGACGGGTCGCCGAGCTGGAAAAGCTCGGGATGGTGTGGTCGGAACAGGAGGCGGCCTGGGCGGACGGGATCGCCGTCGCCAGGCAGTACACCGCGGCGCACGGCCATTTCCTGCCCCCAACCGGTGCGGTCTGGGCCGACTACCCGATCGGGGTCTGGGCGAAGAACGCCCGCGCAGCGGCCCGCCGTGCCGCCGAGAACAACGAGCTGCGCGCGGCCGGCCGCCCCGTCCCGTCGGCGGCCGGGGCCATGACCCAGGCGCGGCGCGATGAGCTGGACGCGATCGATCCGGGATGGTGCCCGGCATGGGCCACCGGATGGTAGCGCTGCTACCGCCTCGTCCACAACCACGTCCAGGCCGGCGGAACCCTCCCGGAGACTGCGGGCGACGTCGTCGTCCACGGCGAAGACCTCGGACGCTGGGTCACCGCCCAGCGGCACGGGTGGGAACAGCTCCTGCCCGTACAGCAGTGGATCCTGGAGAACACCCTCGGGCTCACACCAGCCGAGGAACACGAGCAGCCGGTGAAACGGACACAGGATGCGAAGTGGGCGGTCAACCTCGCGGCAGCACGGCAGTTCCATGCGCGTGAAGGGCATCTTCGGGTGCCCCGGAAGCACGTCGAACAGGTGGGGACGGATGCGGGCTTGGGGGGTGCCCCTATCTGTTTCGTCAACCCCGGCGGGGGCGGTCTATGGGGGTTGGGCATGGTTTTCGGGAACGTCCCGCGAAGCGGGACGTTCC
>NZ_JBSFET010000255.1:0-2045 GCF_053594575.1 Streptomyces sp. NPDC001880 | reverse complement strand
GGCACGGGAGTTACGGGTGAGTGAGAAGTCGGTCTACCAGTGGCGCCGCACCTGGAGGAGAGGACGGGCGGACGCGAGGCGCTGCGTTCCATCGAGCGCGATCAGTAGCCGAAGAAGCGACGCGGCACCTTTCTGACCTGCACGTACTCCAGCCGCCGCCCTTCTGGCCTGCGGGTTAGCGGTCGGCGGTTGTCGTCGCCTGTCATCATTGAGTCCCCTCGCAGGGCCCGGAGACGGCCCCAGTCGGGTGTCGGGGGCATGGCCACCGTCTGGGTGTTCCCCGGAGGCTGTCAGCACCAGGTGGCAGGATGCCGTGCTATGACCGCACCGATCAGTGAGTCGTGGACGCGAATCGAGAACTGGCTGGCCGAGCACGCCCCGGCGACCTATGCCGCGCTGGCGCCACCCGCGGATCCGGCGGACATCGCCGCGGCCGAACGCGTCATCGGTCGGCCACTGCTGAAGCCCTTGGTGATGTCGTTGTTGCGGCACGACGGTCTCCTCGATCAGCGGGGCTCGCTGCTGCCAGGGTTCTACAGACCGATGAGTGCACGCGAGATAGCGGCCGCGTGGCAACTCTTCACCGGGTTCTACGACAAGCGCACGGCGGATGAGGAAGGAGAGGAGGTGGGGTAAGACTTCATGAAGATCGGGGTCAGCTTCCTCCTGTACGGACATCCTCAGTGGATCCCCATCGCGCGGAGCGTCGGCGGGGGTTGCCTTGTACTGGACCATCGTCCCGAGATCGACTGGGGGCGCGTCCACGAAGCCGAGGCCGTGGAAGGCATTATGCGCGTATCACACGAGATGTGGACGTCCCTGCCGCTGCTCATGGAGGCGATCGCCACGTCTCTCGAGACCAACCAGGCACTCAACGGCTACACGCCGGTAGTTGACGAGGAGCAGAGGCTGGACTGGAACTTCATACCGCTGCGCAGTGACCGGACCTTGCATCGGTCATGACACAGCAGCGGATAGTGAGGTCGGTGGAGTTGCTTCGGGGCGAGTGATCAGGCCCCGTAACTTTCCGGCGAGTCGGGCAGTCTGTGGACTGCCCGTTACCTGACTTCGGCGTATCTGGGTCAGTTCGGTCTGTCGAGAGCGAGGCCGGTTCCGGCGAGGAATCCGCCGAGGATGGTGTGCCGGTACTGCAGCGCCTTGAGTCGCCTGCGGAGCACAGTCTCCAGTTCGCTGAGGGCGCGTGCGGCCAGGTTGGCCAGGCTCCGCTTGATGTGCGCCCACAGGCCCTCGACCGGGTTGAGCTCGGGCGCGTACCCGGGCAACAGGACCACCGTCAGACAGTCCCGCTCGGCAACGAGTGCCTTCATCGTCTTGGAGATGTGGGTGCTCAGCCGGTCCCACACCACGATCAGCGGGGCCTTGAGCAGTTGGTGGGCGCCGTCGAGCAGGCGGATGTAGTCCGTCTCGCCGAGCGAGCGGCGCTCTCCCTTGCGGCTGGTGTGCCGGCGCAGCCGGTAGCACAGGCGGGCGGGCAGCCCGGGCCGGTAGCACAGCAGTCCGGCCACCGAGAGGCGGCCACGGCTGCGGCCGGACAGCCTCACCGTGGGAGTGATGCCGCGCTGGCCTCAGGTGCGACCCTTGGGCGGCCGGCCGGTTACGCCTGCTTCGTCCTCGAAGCAGATGAAGGCGCCGGTCGCCGCCCGCAGGCTTTTACCTCCTGCCAGGTCACCTCCCGCCATGCGGTGATCGCGTCCTCGTCGCGTTCGGTCGCAGGCCGGGCGGGCATCTGCACGCTGTAGCCCATCCGGTGCAGCAGCCGGGTGACCCCGGAGACGCTGTAGGAGAGGTGGAACTTCCGCCCGATCAGCGTGCGTACCCGGGCGGCTGTCCACACCTGGTCATCCGTCCAGCCGTGCGCGGCCGGCCCCTCCTCCAGCCACGTCGCGAGCTTGGCCTGCAGGTGGGGGCCGAGGTGGCAGTCGTAGCCGGAGGGGCCCTTGGAACGCAGCGCCTCGCGTCCGCCCGTCCTCCAGGTGCGGCGCCACTGGTAGACCGACTTCTCACTCACCCGTAACTCCCGTGCG
>NZ_JBSFET010000254.1:0-2066 GCF_053594575.1 Streptomyces sp. NPDC001880 | reverse complement strand
GAGCTGGAGGGCGAGGAGGGCAGCCGCACCCCAGAACGCGGCCGCGTCGGAAGCATGGGCCGAGGTCCGCGCACGCGTCAGCACCGGCAGCGCGTCCCGGACCGGAAGCATCCGTGCCGGAACGGTGTACGCCTGTGTGTCAGCGCCGACGACGGTCAGCTCCACCACGGACCCGGGACCATCGGGCGGACTGCTGCCGTCCGGGTGCCAGAAGGCGACCTGGCCGGTTCGGGAGGGATCCCCGGGCCGGAAGACCACGGAGCAGGCGGAGAGTGCGGAGATCTCGGAGAGCGTTGCCGCAGGGAGTCTTTGCACAGTGTTGCCGAATTCCTCAAATTTGACTAGTGGAGGTCGAGTCGCCGAGGGTACCCCACGGATGCTGTCACCCATGTGCGGGACCGCTGTGATGTGAGCCATATCTCGATCCGGGTGGGAGTTTCGACGGCTCGCCGGCCGGGAGGGCAGCCGCACTCCTGGGTGGAGGCAGCACCCCCATCGGGGGAGGGGGTATACCCCCGGATGGCCCGGGTGTTGGCGCCATGGTTGCCGCATAGCGGGGGCTCTACGTTTCTACAGGTCAGCGCAGCATTCCAGAGACCGGAGTCGTCATGCCCCAGGCCATAGCCACCGCAGCGGAAGGTACTTGCGACGGTGCGTGCAGTGCTCTAGCGGGACGAACGGCAGATGTCGCTGGCACCGAAGGCACCGGGACGGCTCAGGCTCAGGGAAGCGACTTCGCGCCCCTGCTGCGGGCGGTGAAGGGGCAGGGCCTCCTGGATCGGCGTACCGGGTGGTACGCGGTCGGCATTGCCGTCAACCTGGTCGCCCTGGGCGCCGTGATCACCGGCATGTTCCTTCTCGGCAACACCTGGTGGACCCTGCTTTTCGCGCTGCCGCTGGCGATCTTCTGGTCGCGCACCGCGTTCGTCGGGCACGACGCCGGACACGCCCAGATAGTCGGCGACCGCAGGACGGGACGGGCCATCGGCCTTGTGCACGCCAATTTGCTGCTCGGCATGAACGAGGCCTGGTGGAACGACAAGCACGTCCGTCACCACGCCAATCCCAACCACATCGACAAGGACCCGGACGTGGGCGTGGGCGCCCTCGTCTGGACCCAGAAGCAGGCCGTCCAGCGCGAAGGCTTCGCCCGCTGGCTCACCCGCAACCAGGCCCGCCTCTTCTTCCCGATGCTGCTCCTCGAAGGCATCGCGCTGAAGATCTCCGGCTTCCAGTACCTGCGGCAGCAGCCCGCCCGGGAACGAGCCCTCTCGGCGCTCCTCCTGGTCGCCCACCTGGGCCTGTACGCAACGCTGCTGCTCACCGTCCTGTCCCCGGGCAAGGCCGTCGTCTTCGCGCTCGTCCACCACGCGCTGTTCGGGCTCCACCTGGGCATGGCCTTCGCGCCGAACCACAAGGGCATGGAGATGCCGGACCCCGACGGCGACCGCTGGGGCCACCTCCAGCGCCAGGTCCTCACCTCGCGCAACGTACGCGGGGGCTACCTCACCGACTGGTTCCTCGGCGGCCTCAACTACCAGATCGAGCACCACCTCTTCCCGAGCATGCCCCGCCCCCACCTGCGCCTGGCGCAGCCCATGGTGCGCGCCCACTGCAAGGCACTGGGCATGCCGTACGCGGAGACCGGGCTGACCGAGTCCTACCGGCAGGCACTGCGGCACATGCACGAGGTCGGTGAACCACTGCGGTGAGTCCTCGGCCCGCTGGAACTGATGGACACGCACACGCGTTCTCACAGCAGACGCGGCCTCGGGCCGCGAAGGAGGCACGGACGATGTCGAACAGCACGAAGATCGCCATCGGGGGAGTGGTCGCAGCGGTCATCCTGATGCCGTTCATCGGTTTCTGGCTGTCGCTACTGGTTCTGGTCGGCGTACCTGCGATCGCGTATCTGATGCTGGACCCCGGCCAGCGGCGCAGGCTCCGCAGGATCACCCGCAAGGAAATAGGCCGCTGAGAGAGGGCTCCGCGCCGCGCGGGACGGGCTGCGGTCCGTCCGCGGCGGGCATCGGGGCCGGGGCCCGTGCCGGTCCGCAGCAGCGACC
>NZ_JBSFET010000253.1:0-2146 GCF_053594575.1 Streptomyces sp. NPDC001880 | reverse complement strand
ACATCCTCAGCCGAAGGCCGCCCGCACGTGCGGCAGTTACCACTCCGAGTGATCAAGTACGAGGAGCCGTTCGGACCCCGAGGTTAAAGATCAAGCTAGGGGAGGTCGCTATTGCCTCCGAGGTTGGCGATCATCCGGCGGAGCACGTTCAGGGTGGTGACGTAGTCGGCGGTCTCCACGCCGTTGTGCATCTGCTCGTGAACCTTGAGGTTGCGGGCCTTTGCGCGCTGTCGTCCCTCTTCGCCGGCTTCGGTGAGGGTGAGGCAGCCGCCTGTCTCCGCGATCCAGCCGCGGGAGGCGAGGTTGGCGTAGACAGCCTCGAATTCGGTGTCCTGACGGTCGAAGGGGGAGAGCTTGGCGGTGAGGGAGACGCGGGTCCACTGCTCGGGGGCGCCTGCGACGTGGTTGAGGATCCACCAATGCGGTTGCGTGAGCCCCTCCACGGCGAGGGCGGCACGGATGCTGCCGACGATGGTCTCGTTTGCGACCCCGCTCCAATAACCGATGGGCTGGGCGGCTAGCCGGTCCGGTGAGTACTCCATGATCGTCATGCCAGGAGCCTAAAACCTCAAGCAGGGTTGAGGTCAACAGTCGATATCCGGTCCTGACATCAACGGCGGTGGTGATCGTGCATCTCGATGGTTCCCGCGTGGAGCCAACAGGGCCAGTCAGCATCCGGGAATTCACCGCCTCTCAAGCTCGGTTACATCTTCCTCGGCACGGTTACCGACACTGTTCAGGCCATCTGGCTCCGCACGTCACAGTCACGGCTGCCCCTGCATCCGCAGTCAGTTCGAGCGTGATCGCCCGGACAGTCCCTAGTCAGCCACTCCCGCGCTGCGGGGGAACCTCAAGGCGCCACGGCCTTCCGGCCCGAGCAGCCCGCAACACGGCCATGATCGAGGCCATCGCCGACATCCCACCGATCGTGATGGCAGACCTGTTCGGTATCCAGCCCCACACCGCCAACCGCTGGGCACAGATGGTCAGCGAAAGCTGGTCCCACTACCTCACCAGCCCCTAGATCACGCCTTCACCGGACCGGGCAGCACTTTTGTGCCCACGTCTTGCTCAGGGGTGGCAGAACTCTGCCCGTGCACCGCCAGCGAATGGCCATCGCGGGGAGCCAGCACATCCCCATCTGTGATGATCGCTCCGGTTGACGAGGAGGACATGATGGGTGACTGGGAAGAAGAGCCAACGGGCCAGCACCGCCTGGACGGAGGTGGTGTCCGGTTCCGGACCGGCGATGTGCTGACGCTCGAATGCCCACTCACAGAGACCACAGTCGCTTCGGTCTCTCGCTTCTACGTGTCCGTACGGTGGCCGTGGAACGACGTCGATCCGGAGGCGCACAGCTTCTGCTGGAACGGCGAGACCGCGCTGCCCACCCCGGAGGCCTTCGACTGGGACCGTACCTACTTCCGTACCGTGCCGGCGGAAACAGACATGAAGGCCGGCGACACCTGCCTTGTGGGAATCGCGCCGACGGTGGTGCATGTCGCGTCCGTCCACCACTTCGATCCCCCTCTGGTGACCGGCATGCTGCCCCGCCCAGCCTGCTACCTCGAAATCCTGCGGCAGGGCGAAGCCCACGATCCCGAGCTCGAGGACCAGGGATATGCCCTTGACCCGGTCGGCGGTGAACCGATTCGCATCGAGTTGCTGTTCCGCCCCTACGCCTTCCTCGAGGCAGGCGACGAAATCGTTGACCATGACGGGCATGCCTGGCGGTTCGACGGCCCCTGGGACTGGCATCTCTTCGACGGCCAGCAGCCCGACATCCCGGCCTGGCCACTGGAGCTCCTCTCCCGCAACGGCGATCCGACACCCGAGGACACTGCGACGGTCGCCCAGCAGACAGGGACAGGCAGCCACGAAGAGGAGCTGCAACGTTGGGCCCGTCTCGCTCTCGCCAGGCCAGCCTCCAACCAGCCGTAGTCGAACCAGGCCCGAAAGCCCACCCCCCGCTTCCTTCAGTGGTGGCATGCGCACCTACCGGTGTCGCTGAATTGCGCACGCTGCAAATACCGACCCTTCACCAGTGCCGTCGCCGATGTGGGCCATCTCGCCGACGCCCTGCCCGCGCTCGCCCGCACCCTGCGCTACGGCGACGTGCGCTCCACGGACACCGCGGCACTCGGCG
>NZ_JBSFET010000252.1:0-2159 GCF_053594575.1 Streptomyces sp. NPDC001880 | reverse complement strand
GCGTCGACCGCCCGGCCGCCGCCCTGATCGCCCCCACCAGCGTCGGCGTCGCCTGGTCGTCGGGTTCGCCGGACGGCGACGCTCTTGAGCCCGCCGCGCCGCGCAGGAGCTCTTCGGTTCCGGCGCATACGACTCCGTGGCCGAAAGGATCGCCTTTCCCGAACTCGATGCACTGCTCTCCGGGCCCCGCTGAACGACCTGTCGGCCGGCCTCGCGTCGGCCGGGGGCGAGGTCTCGTCAGCGTTCGCGGAGATTCGCCCCCGAAGTCACTGGCTCTGTGGAATGTCCCTGACGAACACGAGGCCGTCGGTCCCCGCCAAGTGGGCCGGGTCGAGCGGGGCGTAGCCGAACCAGGGGGACACCCGGGGCGCGGGCGGCGTGTCGCCGAGGGCGGTGGCCAGTCGGGGGGCGTCGACGACGCAACGGTCCTGCGGGAGCGCGTACAGGAGTCCTTCGACGGTGTCCGGCGGCGGCGAGCCCACTCCCTGGTGCCGGATCGTGCCGAGAGCCGTCGCCACGAAGGCGTACTCCGCACCGAGCCGGGCGTTCACCAGCGCGCCGGCGCTCCACCATTCCACCGGTCCCTCCCACATCTGCATCGTGCTCTTCTCCCGCTGGAGATGGGAGTTGTGGGCGTGGACGAGTGCCGGGCCCCGGGCGGCGACGGCGAGGAGATTGTCGGCCATCATCAGATCCCGCAGCGCGCACAGCCGTGTCATGCGGGCCGGTGAGGTGTCGGCCATCCGGCGATGGTAGCGCAGCAGCCCGACGGCGGTGCGCCCGTACAGGCGCGTCCGGTCCCAGCTGTCCTGCGAGGTTGCCGCGATCAGCTGCGGCGTCTGCGCGTCGAGCAGCGCCACCAGATCGTCGGCGAGCAGCCGCAGCTCCCTGGCGTCGGCCGACTGCCCCACGGACCGGGTCGGGTCCATCATCGCAGCGGGCTCGGTCCACCGGTCGTCCGCGCCGAGCAGGCGGTCCAGCGTTTCGCCGGTGCAGGGGAGCAGGTTCGCGTCCACCCGGTCGGCGAGGCAGTCGTGGAGTGCTGTGAGGGCCTGCCGGGGGCTCGCGGCGCCGGTGATCTCCAGCGGGCCGTCGAAGCCGGCGAAGTGGAGCTGCTCGGACGCGGGCCGGCCGTCGTTGTGGGCCCGCATCCACCGCACGAGTTCGCGGTTGGGGGCAAAGGCGCCCCAGCCGTGGCTGAATCCGTGCTCCATGACCTCGTCCAGGGTGCCCGTGCCCGAGGTGACGTAGTCGTCCACGATCAGACCCGTCATGCAATCGCTCTCGATCGCGATCGTCCGGTAGCCCTCCTGCTCGACGAGCTGCCGGAAGAGCTCATTGCGCAGTTCGAGCAGGGCTTCCGCGCCGTGAGTGGGCTCGCCCAGGGCGAGCAGCTGCGGCCGGGCCGCGAGCAGCCGCGTGATCGCGGAGGCATCGACGGCATGGGTGGTTTCTGTGATGTCAGTAGCCATGCATTCAACGCTATCGTTGAACCTTCGGTTGAAACTTTTCGACGACATCGACGGGGTCATGGTGCAAAACCTTCAAAACGGTGAACGGCTCAGGCCCGTCGATCTGGCGCGTGGGCACGGTTTGTCCACGCAGGCGGTCAGGAATTACGAGGCGGCCGGCATCCTTCCGGTCGCAGACCGCACGCCCCACGGCTACCGCACCTACACCTCGCTGCACGCCCAGGCCCTGCGCACATTCCTCGCCCTGGTGCCCGGCCACGGCCATCCGACGGCCACGTCGGTCATGCGGGCGGTGAACGAGGGCGCGGCCGAGGAGGCGTTCCGTCTCATCGACGAGAGCCACGCCCAACTCCTCGACGACCGCCGGACCCTCCAGGCTGTGGAGACCGCCCTGCGCGACCTGGCACCGGCCGAGATACCTGAACCCGACGCGGCGGTGGGCGGGCCCGACGGAACGTTCATCGGGCCGCTGGCACGGAGGTTCGGGATCCGGCCCGCGACGCTGCGCAAATGGGAGGCCGCCGGGCTGCTGTGCCCGCGTCGCGACCCGCGGACCGGATACCGCGTCTACGACGAGGCAGACGTGCGGGACGCCCAACTCGCCCACCAGCTCAGGCGGGGCGGCTACCTGCTGGAGCGGATCGCTCCGCTGATCGCCCAGGTGCGGGCGGCCGGCGGGCTGGAGCC
>NZ_JBSFET010000251.1:0-2200 GCF_053594575.1 Streptomyces sp. NPDC001880 | reverse complement strand
ATCCGCCCGGCAGCGCCCGGCGACGCCGACGTGCTTCAGCGCATCTACGACGAGGACGGCAAGGGCGACTTCGCGGCGCTCCTCGCGCACGGCGGCGGGACCCCCGGCACCACCCACTACGTCGTGGAGAGCGAAGGCCTGGTCGCGGCGGCCTTCACCCTCACCCGGCTCGGCCGGCTGCGGCCCGACGGCGCCCCGCGCGTCTTCCTGCACGAGATCAAGCTGAGCCCCGTCCACCGCGGTGTCGGCATGACCGAGGACGTCTTCGCCTGGCTGCGCAGCGACCTGGGAGCCGGCCGCGACATCGAGGTGCTCGCCCTGACCTCCCAGGACCACCAGCCCTCGTCCATGGCCCACTTCGGACTCACCCGCTCCCACCACGTGTACAAGTGGCCGATCGCCCCGGCGCAGGAGACCTCATGAGCAGCACACCGCACTTGGTGGACAGCGCCGAATTCACCACCTGGCTCGACGGATTCCGCACCTGGGCGGCAGGCGCCGCCGAGGACGAGCGGGCGTGGAAGTCGGCCGGCGCCCAGGGCCTGTTCTCGCTGCCCCTGCCCGCCGAGCGGGGCGGCACCGGCGCCGGCTGTCTCGCCGGCTGCCTCGCGATGGAGGCCATGGCCGACGTCACCGGCCGCTCCGGGCTCCCATTCGCCTTCTCCGCCCACATGTGGGCCTGCCAGGAGCCGGTTGCCGCGTTCGCCGACGCCGCACAGCGCAGCACCTATCTGACGCCGCTCGCGGCCGGGACCGCGGTGGGCGCCTTCGCCGCCACCGAGTACGACGCCGGGTCCGACCTGCTCTCGCTCACAACCCGGGCCACCCCGCGCGACGACGGCGGCTGGACCCTCGACGGCGCGAAGACCTTCGTGACCAACGGCCCGGTCGCAGACGTCTTCGTGGTCCTCGCCCGCACCGCCGAGGGCAGCGCGCTGTCCGGCCTGAGCGCCTTCCTGATTCCGCGCACGACCCCGGGACTCGGCGTCGGCCCCGCCTTCGAGAAGGCCGGCCTGCCGGGCGCCCTGGTCGGCTCGCTGCGCCTGGACGACTGCGCGGTGCCCGCATCGGCCGTGCTCGGACCGCTGGGCGGCGGCTACGCGGTCCTCATGCGCGCGATGCGCTACGAGCGCGCCTTCATCCTCGCGCCGGTGCTCGGAATGATGTCCCATGCCTTGCGCAAGGCCGTCGAGCACGTCCGCACGCGCAGTCAGTTCGGCTCCACCCTGAGCACCTACGAGACGATCCGGCAGCGGGTCGTGCGCATGCACCTGAGCCTCACCAGTGCCCGGGAGGTCCTTGTCACGACCGCGCGCGCCGCCGACCGCGGCGAACTGGACCACGCACGCGCCTCGTTGACGAAGCTTCATGTGAGCAACGAGTTCAACGCCTTCTGCCGGGAGCTTCCCGACGTGTACGGCGGATACGCGCTGTTTCCCGAGACCGGCGCCGCCCACCTCATGTCGGACGCGATTGCCAGCCGGTACTACTCGGGCACCTCCGACATGCAAATGAAGATCATCGCTGAAGGGCTGGGTTTGTGATGGCGCAGGATTCCGTGCTGGCCACCGTGCGGAGCATCGTCGAGGAGACGGCGCCCGGTCAGGAGGTGACGGACGAGACCCCGCTCATCGCGCGCAGGATCATCGACTCCCTCTCCCTCCTGACCGTCGTGTCCCGGCTCGAGGACTCGTTCGACATCAGGATCGACGACACGGAGATCCTGCCGACCCACTTCGAGACCATCACGGCGATCCGCTCCTTCCTGACCGCGAAGGGGCACTGATGGGCGTCGGCACCTCTCTCAGCGACGACCTGCGGACCGCGGCCAAGCTGCACGCGGACCGGCCCGCCGTGATCGACGGCGAGGTGACCCTCAGCTACACCGAGCTCGACGACGCGGCGGAGGCCGTCGCGCTCGCCCTGCGCGACCTCGGGGTGTGCGACGGCGACTGCGTGGTGTGGCACGGCCGCAAGTCGTCCGCCGGCGTCGCGACGGTCCACGGCATCCTGCGCTCCGGCGGCGGATACGTGCCCCTGGACCCGGACGGGCCGATCGCCCGCGCCGACCTCATCACCCGCACCTGCGCCCCCCGCGCCGGCGTGGCCCCCGGCGCGGCCCCCCCCCCCAGGGACGCGCCGATACGAAGATCACACCTCAGAACTCCATACACACCCTCAATTATCAAGTATGTCGTCA
>NZ_JBSFET010000250.1:0-2221 GCF_053594575.1 Streptomyces sp. NPDC001880 | reverse complement strand
TAGTCGGGCGGCAGGGGGATGCGCAGAGGGAATGTCAGCGGCCCGACCACGCCTCTACGGGCATCTGTGTCGGCGCCGGGCGGCATGGTGCGAGACTTCGAGCCATGACCTCACCCGAGCTCAGTGAACTGGACCATCTCCGGGAAGATCGAGCGCCTCGCCAACCGTGTCAGCGTGGAGGCGTCCAACGAAGGATGGCTCTCGTGTTCACGGTGCCCGCCTCTACAGACCGCCCGGAGGCGCCACGTCTCTCGCTGCTCGTTAACGGCACCCCAACACCGGGATCAAGGCCGGTTCAGGCGTGGAGTCGTGCTCGCTGCATGGCATTCAGTTTGTGGACGTAGCGGGCGGCTAGCACGGCCGTGGGAATGACGAAGATGCGGAGGATGAGCGCTGCCCATCCGGCTTCGTCGAAGTCATGCATATACACATACCCGTTTTCTTCCGCGGAACTGTGGATGAACTGATCCCACCTGATCGTTCCCCAGAACACTGGCCAGGTCACCAAGGTCGCCAGCCAGAACCCCCACCAGAGGTGAAGCCCGAGGGCCGGAGCCATTACCCCTGCCCGGCTTGGCGGGCTGGAGGCGTGCCAGATGTCGTTGGCGATCTGCTTGGGCAGGTAGAGGTTGCGGACTGGGATGAACCAGGCGAGGACCGCCATGGAGGGGCGGTATCGCAGCCGCCCGGGGGCGAAGCCCTCAGCGATGGCGCGCGTCCCAGCGAACCAGACCAGCCAGCAGGCGATCAACACGGCTCCGGAGATGACCTGAGCCGTTCCCCATGCGGAGGCGTCATCCTCATAGTCATAGGCATGGAGCTCGCTTCCGTCGCGCACGAGGTCGATCTGCAGGAACGCGGTGCCCGCGGCGATCGCGGCGAACAGTGCGAGCGCTACATATACGGCGGCGGTGGAGAATGCTGACCTTTTTCCCCGTTTGCGTTCTTCAGCCAGTGTGCGTCTGCGTTCTTCAGCCAGCGTGCGTCGTGGCTCCCCGTCGTCGTGTGAGGGGTCGGCTGGTCGCTGCGGCGTGTCGGGGGTGGTGAGTGGCGCGGTGGCAGGTCGGGCCGGCTCGGTTACGGCCGTGTGCGGCGATCCGGGTGTCGGGGCCGGGGTGGAATCGGGGGCCACTCGGGTATACGGGTCTTCGTGTGCGAGTAGGTGTGCCGCGTCCTGCCCTAACTGGGCCAAGATGGCGGCTGGGAGCCAGGGCCCGAGGTGGTGGTACTGCGTCTCTTCTCGGGCTCGGAGCGCGTCAAGGGACGGCCGGGCGGCCGGGTCCTTGGCCAGGCAGTCCCGGATGAGAGGCAGTAGCGGGTTGGGCACGCCGGTGAGGTCCGGTTCCTCGTGCACCACCCGGTACATGAGGGCGTGCGCCTGCCCGTCGGGAACTTCGAATGCCAGGTGTCCGCTGGCGGCGAAGGCGAGTACCGCGCCGAGCGAGAAGATGTCACTGGCCTTGGTGAGTCGCTCGCCGCGGATCTGTTCGGGGGCCATGAAACCGGGTGTGCCCACGATCAGCCCGGTGGAGGTCAGTCCGCCGCTGGTCGGGTCGTCCAGTGCGCGCACGATGCCGAAGTCGATCACCCTCGGGCCGTCGATGGTGATCATGATGTTCGAGGGTTTCAGATCACGGTGAACGAGCCCGGCAGCGTGGATATCGGCCAGGGCCGCACACAGTCCGGAAGCCAGGCCGCGCACCGATCTCTCGGGCAGCGGTCCGTGCTGGTTCACCACCTCGGTGAGAGTGGGCCCGGGGATGTAGGCGGTAGCGACCCAGGGCCGCTCGGCGTGCGAGTCGGCGTCCAGTACAGGGGCCGTCCAGTCCCCGCCGACCTGCTGGGCCACGGTGATCTCGTGGGCGAACCGGGCCCGAAAGTCCGGCACCGCCGCCAGCTCGGCACGAATTGACTTCACTGCCGCCATCCGGCCCCGCGACGAACGGGCGAGATACACCACGCCCATCCCGCCCTCACCGAGCCGACCGAGCAACCGGTAATCCGCAATCCGATCCGGATCGTGCTCCTGCAGTGCCATCACAGCAGCGCAGCCTCCTTCACCACGGGCGCCGCACAGCGCGCGAACAACAAGCCAGGCTAGTGAAAACGGCCCGATGAGACCGGCGGTTTCGCGAAGCAACATCCAGCAAGACCGGGAACAGTGCGCTGCGGGTGCCGTACACGGTCATCACGCCCAAGGACTGGGGCGCGGTCGGCGGAT
>NZ_JBSFET010000249.1:0-2230 GCF_053594575.1 Streptomyces sp. NPDC001880 | reverse complement strand
CGACGCGACCTGCTCGACCGTCAACTCATGAGTACACAGTCATACCAACGACAGCCAGTCTTGATGGTCACCCCAGATGCGGTTGCAGTACTAGAGCCCGTTTAACGTCCCACTCGATGGGCTGGGTGGAATCCGGCGGCACACCTGGTCAAGGGGGTGCATCGAGTGCACCGCATCCGATGCGCCGTCACCCTCTGTATCCGCACCGGGTGGAGCGGGCGGGAGTGGCGGCCACTCCCGTGCGCATCGTCCGGTGCGCCGGCGCGGTGAGCGGTAGCGCACTGCATCGTCGGGAGGCGCACCGGTGCGCCTAATGAACCGCACCGTCACCGCACCGATGTGCGCGATGAACCGCACCGCGCGCGCCGGATGCCGGGATGGGACGTCGGCGGCCGCGCTCAGGCGCGGCGGGCCCGCCAGAGCCATGCTGCCGTGCCGACCATCAGGGCGAGGCTTCCCAGGTTGCCCAGGAGGGCCGGGATTTCTGCCGCCGCCTGGCCCGAGATCAGGTTCCAGGTGACGATGACGGTGGTCGGCACGATGACGGTGAGCAGTACGCCGGTGGTCTTCTGGACGGCGGTCCAGTGCACTGAGGTGCAGAGAAGTACCGCACCGGTGACACGGAACAGGAAGCCGAACACCGGGCCGGGGTCGAACGCCGCGTCGGGGCCGATGGAGAAGATCATCGTGAAGGGCAGCGAGAGGGTGAGCATCAGGAGGGGGACCAGGGGGTGCACCTTGCCGCGCCGGGCGGGTGCGTCCACGCCGCTCCCGACCGGGGTGCCGGTGGTCCCGTTCCCGGCCTCGGCCAGCGCTGTCGCCGCGATCGTGCGGGGGTCCCCCAGCTCCGTGAGTATCTCGCCGATCGTGGCGTCGGGGCGTTCGGTGCGCGTCACCTCGATGTGTTCGGCGAGGTCGGCGAGGAGTTCCTGGCGGCGGTCGGCGGGGAGTGCGGAGCTCTCGCGCTCGACGGCGGAGAGGTAGTCGCGTACGGGGTCGGCAGAGGTCTTCATGGGAGGTCTCCGATGGAGGGGTGCGGGGTGGTCAGGAAGGCGTCGACGGCGTTGCGGAAGCCGGGCCAGACACGGGTGAACTCGTCGAGCGCGGCCCGGCCGCTGTCGGTGAGCGCGTAGTAGCGACGGGGTGGTCCGGAGGCGGATTCCTGCCAGGTGGTGGTGACCAGGTCGTCGCGGCGGAGTCGGGAGAGCAGCGGGTAGACCGTGCCCTGGCTGGTGGCCAGGGCACCGGAGTCCTCCAGGGCGTGGAGGAGTTCCACGCCGTAGCGGGGGCGGTCCCGCATCAGGGCGAGTACGCAGTACTCCAGGACGCCCTTGCGTAGCTGGGCGGCTGCCCGGGCCTGCTTGGTCGAATCACCTGGTTCCATGCGATGCAAGATACCTGGCGAGGCCAGCGGATAGGAAGGGGGTCCCCTTCCAGAGCGTCGTCAGCGGTTGATTTCGAGGTTCGTCAGGACCAGCAGGGCACGCAGGAGGCAGGTGGCTCGGGCGGGGTCGGCGCGGAGCTTGGTGAGGTTCCGCCAGTTCTTGGGGCGGGCGAAGCCGTGCTCGACGGGTGCGCGTCAGACGGCGAGGACACGGTTGGCGGTCTTCTGGCCGGGGGTGAGTTTGTGAGTGCGGCTGGCGGTGAAGCCGGTGACGATCACAGGATCGCTTACGTCGTTGTCCAGGCCACGGAAGCCGAGGTCCGCGAGGGCGCCGGGTCCGGCGGCGCGCAGGTGGGCCAGGACGTGGTCGTGGCGGGCGGCGGTGATGTCGTGGGTGCGGCCGGGCCGGGCTGCGGATATCCAGATCCGGCGGCCCTTCTCGTCGGTCAGGGCGAGAAAGTGCAGGCCATGGCTGCGGTGCTTGCCGGAGTAGTTCTCACGGTCGGCCCTCCCGGTGCGACACTAAACGGGATGAGGGTGCCGTCGATCAGGACCACTTCCCCGTCACTCTTGACGATCTTGTTCAGGGCGCGGTCCAGGCGCGGGGCCCGCGCGGCGAGCAGGGCGATCAGCTCGTCGGGCCAGCGACGGACGGTGGACTCGGACACGTGGTTACCGGCGGCCAGATCGGCCAGGAGCTGGTCATGGCGCAGTACAGCCACGACGATCACCAGGTGGCGGATCCTGCCTGGCCCCCAGCCTCGTCGCCGACCGCTACATCCAGCTCGCCCCCGCCTACGACGGCGGACCGCAGATCGCGGACAACGCCGTGCTCCCGGCCGCGAA
>NZ_JBSFET010000248.1:0-2250 GCF_053594575.1 Streptomyces sp. NPDC001880 | reverse complement strand
GGTTCTGGCTCAGCTTTCGTGCCGAGTGACGCTCCGTTATGGCTGGACGTAGAAGAGAGCGATGGAAGCGGGTGGCGGGGCAAGCACTGCGCGAAGGCTGGTGAGTATGGCTCGCCACTGCTTCCAGTCCTCTGGGTCGACCCAGTTTGAGGCCAGCCCGTCCTCGTCGCTGGCGATGCGGGCGAGGGCTTCGTCGGCGAGTGCCCGAAGGTCGGAAGGGAACACGGGCATAGGTGTTTCCGGACCGTAGGACATGTCGACGGGTTCGCCTCCCGGACATTGCGCCGCGATGAGTGCAGCGGCGGCCACCGCCTCTTCTGCTTCCGTGAGATAGCCGGTGGCGTCGATCGTCCGGATGAGGACGCCTCGGATCAGGGCTTCGCGCGCCTCGGGCTCGGCGTCGTCGAGAGCGTTGGCGAAGTCCGCTGCTGTGTCGTTGTCAAAGGGACCGGTATCCCAGGTGCCCATGCTGATCTCCCTTGCGTAAGGTCGCCCGGATCCTCGCATCAGGGACTGACACCATGACTACGGGGCGAGCAGGACCCGTTTGCGCAGGAGGTCGAAGCCTGCGCGGCCGAACATCTGGCGCTTGAGCATCTTGATCCGATTGACGTGGCCTTCGACGACTCCGGAGCTCCAGGGCAGCGTCAGGCCGGCGATGACCGCGTCGCGGTCTCGGTCGATTCCTGCCGCGAGAGTGTGGAGGCTGGGCAGGTCGTCCTGGCGGACAGCGTCGAGCCACTGCGGGAGTCGTTCCCCCTGGCGCTCGGTGAGCATGTGGGCGAAGGACCGGACGTGACCGGTCAGGGCATCGAGTTCGGGACAGTTGGCCAGGACGGCCTTGAGCCGGAGCTGTTCGATCTCGGTCAGCGTCTCGGGTCGGCTGAGGATCCATCTCGTCACCACGCGGGGTGCCGGCGGTTGCGCGGTCACCGGCCGTGGCGAGGTGCGCTTCTCTCGCAGGTAGGCGCTGACCCGGCCGTAGCTGCCTCGATAACCCAAGGGAACGATCTCCTCCCAGAGCCTCCAGGCGTTGGTGCAGCCCTCGTCCCAACGTTCGTCCAGGTAGGGCTTGTACTCGTCGAGAACGGAGGTCCTGTTGTGCTGCCACTGACCGCGAAAGAGGTCTTCAGGCTTCGCAGCGTCGGCGAGGCTCTTGACGGTGCGGTGGGTCATCCGGAGCTGACGCCCGATGGAACGGCGGCTGTGGCCGGCTTCCAGCAGCGCATGGACCGTGGCGTGCCTGGCTCGGACGCGATTGGCGAACCGCTCGCTCCGCCATAGCGAGCCCGCCTTCTCCTCGGGCGGCGCCGGTGGTTCGGCCTTCGCCTCACGATCGGGGACCAGAACGCGAAGGCACTGGCGGTGGCGGGCGACCGCCCGCTCAGCGGCTTCCCCGAGGTTGTGCCACAAGTGCCAGCGGTCGGCGACCTGCGTCGCCTGGGGTGCCCCGGCAGTGGCGCCTTCCGCGAAGAACGGCGCGCGGTCCCGGCAGACGACCTCGATCCCTGGCCGCCGGGCGAGCCAGGCGGCCAGGCTCGATGCTTCTCGATCAGGCAGGAGATCAATCGGCCGGCGGGTTTCGACGTCCACCAGGACAGTGCCGTAGTGGCGGCCCTTGCGGGTGGCGTATTCGTCGACGCCGACCACCCGCGGCGTCGGCACCTCCGGCTCGGGCAGCGCCTTGACCAGGCGTAGGACCGTACTCCGGCTGATGGACATGCCGAGCACGGCAGCCAGGCGGGCGCCGGCTCGACCAGCCAGGGCGAGGCCGACTGCGGTCAGAGTGGAACGCAGCCGCTCGGTGCGCTGGCCATGCCTGCGGGTGAGGCCGGATATCTGCTCCACGAACGTCTGACGTGGGCACTTGGTGTTCCCGCACCGGAACCGCCGGACCCGCAGCTGGAGTACGACGCTTCGTCCGGCGCTCGGGACGTCAGCGAGAAACCGCTGGTAGGAGCTGTGAACTCGGGTCGAGCAGACTCCGCATCCCGAGCAGGCGGCGCCGGCCGTGGTGCACTGCGCGTCAAGGCGCACCTTCTCGACATCTACGTCCACCGACAGCACCGCGATGTCCGCGATCGTCGGGAACAACAGCGTCTTCAGCCGGAGTGCAACGTCTTCCACGGCCCGGACTGTCAGCCTAGCGGCACTGACCACCATCCATTTTCGGGCGACTTCGTATGCCGTCCGGAGGCGCTCAGCCGTCACTCACCGTGGCCACTGCACGGAAGCTGTGCCAGAACCCGA
>NZ_JBSFET010000247.1:0-2276 GCF_053594575.1 Streptomyces sp. NPDC001880 | reverse complement strand
CGACGTCGTCGGGCAACGGTCCCAGGTCGTTCAGGCGGTCCAGGGTCGGGGCGAGCAGTGGGGAGTCGTGGCGGTTGGCGCCCGGCCAGGACACGGCCCAGTGGAATACCGTATCCGTCCGTCATGCCCGAGCGTTTCAGTCCCTGTTTGCCGCGGTCGACGGGGGAACGCCCGGCTACCTCGCCGCCTCCGGGAGCCTTGGTGATGGAGCCGTCTACGGCGATCTGGTCGAGGACGAGACCGATGATCCGGTCGTAGGCGTCGAGCGCGATCTGCTTGAGCCGGGCGAAGACGCCCTGTCGTATCCACTCGTCGCGGCGGCTGCGGATCGTGGTGGCCGAGCAGGTCGTGTCGGCGATCGCCTCGTAAGAACAGCCGAAGCGCAGCAGTTGCAGCATCTTGTCGAAGATGACCCGGTCGCTGATGCGCCGGCGGTGGCAGCCGAGTGGATGGTCCGGGTGGTACTCCGGCCGCACGGGCAGCAGGACCGTGAATTGGTCCCAGAGCGGTTCGGTCAGCCATGATGGAAGCGCGGGCACAGGTCTCCCCAGTGGTCACAGAGCGTCAGTAACTCCATGATCACTAGGACCTGTGCCTGTTCTGCTGCCAAGGCCCCCCACCGCATCCAGTTGCGCGACTCTGCGGAGCAGTGGCGGGCCGGGCGGAGGGGCTCAGCGTCGCGTCGCTGTTACGAGCCAGGCGGAGGTGCGGAGGTGGACGCCTGCGGGCTGCTCGTGGGCGGCAAGAGCGACGGTGAACGCGGCTCGTACGCTGTCGGTGCCGCTCGGTCGGTCCGCGCTGTCGACGTTGCTCGCGGAGTCGAGCAGCTTGACCAGGTGCTGGCCGGGGCCTGATGCGAGCAGGTGATCGGCTGCGTCGTGGGCGTCGCGTCCGAAGTCACTGAGGGCCTCGACGGGCTCGGTGCGCACCTTGTCGAAGCCAGCCGTGTCCAGGATCCGGTGGACGACAGAGGGGTTGGCGAGCGAGAACATCCCTGGTCCGTCGGGGGTGGCCGGCTCCTCGGCAGGCAGGGGCAGATAGGCGCGTGCCGTGCCGAACACGGACACCCACTCGCTGCGGGTCGGGTCGGCCATGCAGATGAAGGCGAGTCGGCCGCCGAGGCGGAGGGCCCGGCCGATGTTGCAGAACGCGGCGACCGGGTCGTCGAAGAACATGACCCCGAACCGGCTGATGGCGACGTCGAACGCGGATGCGGGCAGAGGATGGATCTGGGCGTCGCCCTGCTCGAAGGTGATCCGGTCCAGGCCCTCCTCGGCGGCCTGGGTGCGTGCCCTGGTGAGCATCGGCCCGGAGAGGTCGAGGCCGAGAACCGCGCTGCGGAAGGCAGCCCTGGCGGCGAGCCGGGTGGTCTGGCCCGCGCCGCAGCCGATGTCAAGCACCCGGTCCACGGGGCCGATCCCGGCAGCTTCGAGCAGCGGTTGATTGAAGCCCTGGTTGATCGCGTTCCAGCGGTCGTGGTGATCGCTCCAGTGCCGGCCTTCGTCGCCATTCCAGGCCTCGAACTGTGCGGTGTTGACGAGATCGTGCATCGGATCGCTCCCAGCGGAGAGTTAGTATGGGCGTCTGCCCATACCAAGGTATGGGCGTCTGCCCATACCGGCAAGGATCGACCTGGAGGACCCGATGTCACCGCGTGGTGTAGCGACCCCCGACGTCCGTGAGCGGCTGTTCACCGCGGCCGAGCGGGTGCTCGCCCGCAAGGGACCGGCCGGGCTGACCAACCGGGCCGTCACTGAGGAGGCGGGCTGCGCCAAGGGGTTGCTGTACAACCACTTCGCCGACCTGGACGACTTCGTGGCGCAGCTCGTCCTGGACCGCTTCGAGCGGATCGCTGCCGAGGTCCGGTCCTTGCCGGAGCGTGCGGGGGAGGGCGACGTGCGGGAAAACCTGATCAGCGCGGCCCTCACGCTGCTGGGCGCGAACGGTCCGGCGATCGCGGCAGCGGCGATCTCCCGGCATGCGGTAGCTGAGCGGGTAAGCCGGGCGTGGGCCGCCGGTGCCCCCGGCCCCGGCGCCGTCGAGGAAGCCATGGCCTGCTATGTGGAGGGCGAGCAGCGCCTCGGACGAATCCCCGCTGATGCCGACGGCGCGATGCTCGCGCTCGCCCTGGCGGGAACCGTCCACCACCTACTGATGCACGGCGGTCCCCAGCCAGGAGAAAATGCCCGGCTCGTTCGCCGCCTGGTTACCGCCTTGGTGCCGACAGCGAACGGGCTGGGGGCATCTGCCTGATCCAACGTTGCCCGACGACGTCA
>NZ_JBSFET010000246.1:0-2343 GCF_053594575.1 Streptomyces sp. NPDC001880 | reverse complement strand
TGCGGAAGCTCCGCTGCAGCACCACCCGGATCACCGGCGTCGTCCGTGCTGTCGTCGCCCTCGAACTCGCCACCTGATCAAGATGAAAAGGCTCCTTCACTCCGGCTTCCGCGCTGACAGTGACGTTGGTATCGGACCTGAACTCCGTTGACATGCTATTCGTGACACCGACTTACCAATGATCACTTTCGCACCTACTCCTGGGGACAATTGCCAAGCACGTGAAAGGCGCCAAGGAATCAGATATCCCCGACGCCCGACTCGAACCATGGATCACTCGCAGTAACGCGACGCACTTCGCGGGGCGTGAGGTCACCCCACCAGGGGAGTGAAGAGAATTATTCGTGGCTCTGTGGCGAAGTCTTGCCCAAGCGGCGCCGGCTGGGCCGACCATCAGCGGCCGAATCCGTGGCGCTGTACCGACGCGAGGACGGTTCGGTTCGGAGTGGGGCATGAATTGATTCGACCCGTCATTCGCCGATTGCGCGGGAGTAGACGCAGGCGGCCAAGTCGATGACCGAAGGCCAGATGTTCCATCAGCCGGACGTCCCCCCTGCTGTGGCCCTATAGTCGGCAGATAGGGATCCGGATGGGCGGAAGCCCCCCTACGTGAGTCGTGCCGACAGCTGGTGGGTGTCCGGGTCCAGCACTGTCGGCCCGCACCCGTGGGCCGACCTGTTCCCTGCACGACCGTCGTGTCGGGGTGTTCGGTCCTGCTCGGGGGGCATGAATGATTCCAGTCGTACAGCGTTTCGTGGGAGCGGTGGGGGCGGTGGTAGTCGCCGCAGCGGTAAACGTGGCCACCGGATTCCTCACTGATCACCGATCAACGGCGTGGTGGACTTCTGCGGCGGTGTTACTCGTAGTGGGGACCGTGGTGCAGTGGTGGCTCCCTGTGGCACCGGAGCAGGGCAGAAGCCAGCGGGCCGATGACAACGAGATCGACGGCAATTTGACCCAGACGGCCACCGGGCCCACAGCGCAGGAAGCGCACCGGAACAACGTCAAGGGAGATTTCCGGCAGGACCAAAATGGGTGAGCCGCAGAGGGAACCCCGAGGGACGTTCCGTCGGCGCACAGCCCGTCAACCCGAGACCACGCAGGGCGCGGACGGCAACTACGTCGGCGGGGACCTTCGGCAGGAATTCACCATTAACGTCGGTACCGCGGCCGACGCCAAGAAGGTACTGGGCACCTCGCGTACACCGAGTCGCCGCACGGTCCTACTCGGCGGCGCCACACTTGCCGCGACGGCCGGCGCACTCGTCGCCGTACGCCTCACCGGCACGGACGGCAAGAAGGCGCAGGGCCCGAGACCGTTGAGCGATTTGTTCGCTTTCAATAATCGAGATTTTCCCCCTTTCGATAAAGCAGGGTTCACAAAACAAATCGATGCCGTAATGCAGACGCCGGATAAAAAAGACAGGTATTGGCTCTTCTCCGGGAAAAATTTCACCCTCATCCAGGTGACCCGCAAGGAGAGAAATCTCGCTGAAGTGGTGCAGAACCCAGGACCCTTGACCGACTGGAGTTCCCTCCAGGCAGTCGAGGGCGAAAGTTCTCCACCGTTCAAGAAGATCGATGCCGTGATGCAGTGGCCGGACGACCGCAACAAGTACTGGATATTCTCGGGTTCACGTTTTCTTCGCATCAACGTGGCCAACAATTGGCCCCATATGGATACCAGGATTCCGAAAAAAGATTCGACGCCAAGCCCACTGAGTGGCTGGAGTTCCCTCGACAACACTTCTCCATCATTCAAGAAGATTGATGCCGTAACGAGGACACCGGATGACGACAACGAATATTGGGTCTTCTCGGGTTCACATTACCTTCGCCTCAAAGTGAACGACGGACACCATGACGATATCGTGGTCCAGAAACCAAAGCCGTTGAGCGAATGGGGAGGGCTCGGCCATTACCCGAGCTTTGCGGCAGGAATCGACGCCGTGATGCAGATGCCGGACATCCCGAAGGAATATGTTGTCTTCTCGGGGCAGCAATACCTTCGCACGTCGTGGACGGGATCGGAGTGGCTGGTCAAATAGATCAGCGTTCAAACGACGAGCGGCGCCCCAGGGCCCCGGGGAGAATCCCGTCGCTCCCGGTTTGACCGGTTGATCGTCGATACCCGGACATGAGACGAGCACGGCTTTTGTGGATCATGGAGTCCTACCTTCTTGATGTGGGACTGAACTGGTCATTCGTAAGATCGGCTAGGCCCAGGGGTTCCGGGTACGGCTGTCATGGAGCCTTTTCATCTTGATCAGGTGGCGAGTTCGAGGGCGACGACAGCACGGACGACGCCGGTGATCCGGGTGGTGCTGCAGCGGAGCTTCCGCA
>NZ_JBSFET010000245.1:0-2359 GCF_053594575.1 Streptomyces sp. NPDC001880 | reverse complement strand
GTGCAGACCGACCCGGACATCGACACCCGAGTCACGCAGCGACAGCGCGTGGGCGTGACCCTGACTGCCGTAACCGATGACCGCGACCTTGCGGCTCTGGATGATGGACAGGTCGGCGTCGTCGTCGTAGAACAGCTCGGCCACTGGGTTTCTCCTTGGTGTGCAGGTGTTGCTTCCCACCGTACGGCGGGGTGCGTCAGATACGTTTTCGGGTCTCGCCATACGGGCGGCGAGATGGCGGCCGCTACGCCGTACGGTCGAGTGCGCGCAGCGAACGGTCGGTGATCGAGCGCGCGCCGCGCCCTATGGCGATGGTGCCGGACTGGACCAGTTCCTTGATGCCGTACTGCTCCAGCATCTTGAGCATGGCCTCCAGCTTGTCGGCGCCGCCGGTCGCCTCGATCGTGACGGCCTCCGGGGAGACGTCCACGGTCTTGGCGCGGAACAGCTTGACGATCTCGACGATCTGGGAACGGGTCTCGTTGTCGGCGCGGACCTTCACCAGGACGAGCTCTCGCTGGATCGCAGCGGCAGGCTCGAGTTCGACGATCTTCAGGACGTTGACCAGCTTGTTCAGCTGTTTGGTCACCTGCTCCAGGGGCAGGTCCTCGACACTCACGACGATGGTGATGCGGGAGATGTCGGGGTGTTCGGTGGTACCGACCGCGAGCGAGTCGATGTTGAAGCCGCGGCGGGAGAACAGGGCGGTGATCCGGGCGAGGACACCGGGCTTGTTCTCGACCAGGACGGAGAGCGTGTGCTTGGTGGACATGGAGTCGGTCTCTCTCTGTCTCTCAGTCGTCTTCGTTGTCGCCGAAGTCGGGACGGACCCCGCGGGCGGCCATGACCTCGTCGTTGGAGGTGCCGGCGGCGACCATCGGCCACACCATGGCGTCCTCGTGGACGATGAAGTCCACCACGACGGGGCGGTCGTTGATGGAGTTGGCCTCTTCGATGACCTTGTCCAGGTCGGCCGGGTCCTCGCAGCGGATCGCGTAGCAGCCCATGGCCTCGGACAGCTTGACGAAGTCCGGGACGCGGGTGCCCTTCGCCGGGACGCCCTCGGTGTCCGCGCCGGAGTGCAGCACGGTGTTGGAGTAGCGCTGGTTGTAGAACAGGGTCTGCCACTGGCGGACCATCCCGAGCGCGCCGTTGTTGATGATCGCGACCTTGATCGGGATGTTGTTGAGCGCGCAGGTGGTGAGTTCCTGGTTGGTCATCTGGAAGCAGCCGTCGCCGTCGATCGCCCAGACCGTGCGGTCGGGCATGCCGGCCTTGGCGCCCATCGCGGCCGGGACCGCGTAGCCCATCGTTCCGGCTCCGCCGGAGTTCAGCCAGGTGGCGGGCTGCTCGTACTGGATGAAGTGCGAGGCCCACATCTGGTGTTGGCCGACGCCCGCCGCGAAGATCGTGCCCTCGGGGGCGAGCTTGCCGATGCGCTGGATGACCTGCTGCGGCGAGAGGCTGCCGTCCTCGGGCAGGTCGTAGCCGAGCGGGTAGGTGTCGCGCCAGCGGTTGAGGTCCTTCCACCAGGCGGCGTAGTCGCCGACGTGCCCCTCGGTGTGCTCGGCCTGGACGGCCTGGACCAGATCGGCCAGGACCTCGCGGGCGTCCCCGACGATCGGGACGTCGGCGGCGCGGTTCTTGCCGATCTCGGCGGGGTCGATGTCGGCGTGGACGACCTTGGCGTAGGGGGCGAAGCTGTCCAGCTTGCCGGTGACGCGGTCGTCGAAGCGGGCTCCGAGGGCGACGATCAGGTCGGCCTTCTGCAGCGCGGTGACGGCGGTGACCGCACCGTGCATGCCCGGCATTCCGACGTGCAGCGGGTGGCTGTCGGGGAATGCGCCGAGCGCCATCAGTGTGGTGGTGACGGGCGCTCCGGTGAGCTCGGCGAGGACCTTCAGTTCGGCGGTGGCACCCGCCTTGATGACGCCGCCGCCGACGTACAGCACCGGCCGCTTGGCCTGGGTGATCAGCTTGGCGGCTTCGCGGATCTGCTTGGCGTGCGGCTTGGTGACCGGGCGGTAGCCGGGCAGGTCCTGGGTGGGCGGCCAGCTGAACGTGGTCTGCGCCTGGAGGGCGTCCTTGGCGATGTCGACGAGGACGGGTCCCGGACGGCCGGTGGAGGCGATGTGGAAGGCCTCGGCGATCGTGTGCGGGATGTCCTCGGCCTTGGTGACCAGGAAGTTGTGCTTGGTGACCGGCATGGTGATGCCGCAGATGTCGGCTTCCTGGAAGGCGTCCGTACCGATCGCCTTGGAGGCGACCTGGCCGGTGATCGCGACCAGCGGGACGGAGTCCATGTGGGCGTCGGCGATCGGGGTGACCAGGTTGGTGGCGCCGGGGCCCGAGGTGGCCA
>NZ_JBSFET010000244.1:0-2391 GCF_053594575.1 Streptomyces sp. NPDC001880 | reverse complement strand
GAACAGACAGGTACGGCGGGCCCGGTCGAGCTGCCACATCCACACCACCTCGGGCAGCGGAGCCTGCAGGGACGCGGTGGCGTGGGTGGAGGTGAGTGCCCCGAAGAGCGGCACGGTCGTCGATGCGGCCCAGTCCCTGGCCGGTTCGATGGAAACGAAGTGCACCGCGACGGTGTCGCCGGGCTCAGCACCCACCACATGGAAGGGACCGGTCTGAGGGTTGAGGAAGGGGAATTCGCAGACCTCGGAGACCAGGTCCTTCTCGCAGCGGACCCGCCCGGCGAAGCAGTCCTCCGTGTACACGTCGAGGAACGTCCCCGGCTCGATCCGGGCAACCGGGGCCGCCCCGCCGAAGGTCCAGGCGTACTCGCTCGCCTTGGGGCGGACGGTCAGGATGCGGGGGTCGCTCATGGCTGTACTGCTCCTGTCTCTGTCTTCCCGGCCGGCACCGGGGTGTCGTCGAGGTGGATCCGTCCGGTCTGCGCCACCCGCTGCGGGTGTCTGCGCATCAGCACCGTCAGCACAACGATCCCGATCAGCATCCAGACACCGACGACCGGACCGGCGTAAGAGACGGGAGCGCTGAGTTCGGAGACGAAGTCGAACGCCGGGATTCCGGCGGCTGTCAGCAGCGCGGGGACGAACGCCGCGATGCCCAGCACCGGGAACAGGAGGTGGAGCACAGGGTTGAAGGCGTCGCGGCGCCTGCGCAGGAAGTATCCGGCGCAGGACAGGTTCACGATGATGTACACGCCGGTGATCACCGTCACGATCACGGTGGCCAGCAGCACGAAAGCGGTCACCGGGTCATAGGCGAACCCCAGCCCGAGCGACGCGCCGACCGCGATCACGAACTGCACGGCCACACCCGTGACGGGGGAGCGGCGCCGCGGGTGCAGCCTCGCGAAGGCCTGCGGAAAGACACCGATGCGGCCGAGGGCGAACGCCGTACGGGTCGACACATTGGCACACGCGTTGGCGTTGGCCACGGTCGAGTTGACCACGGCGAGGAAGAGCAGCACCCAGAACAGCCCGAACGAGGCGCGGGCCACGCCCTCCCACGAAGCAGCCCCAGAGCCACCGAATCCGGCGAACCTGTAGGGCCCGAAGTACACCGACATCGCATAGGTGGTCAGGACATACACCAGACCGATGGAGAGCGCCGCGCCGAGCACCGCACGCCGCATGGTGCGCCGCGGGTTCTTCGTCTCCTCGGCGAGTGGTGCCGCGGCCTCGAAGCCGGCGAAGGCAAGTACGGTGTAGACGGAACCGGCGAAGATTCCGCTGATGCCGTCGTATCCGTCGGCGGTGTGCGAAGTACCGAATACCGAAAGGGTGTTGTCTCTGCCCGCCTGCCCGATGAGGAGCACGGCGAAGACGACGAAGACGAGCACCTCGAAGATGCCGAGCACGGTGCCGAACCGGGCGGAGACCCGTACGCCGAGATACCCGGCGAGTGCGATGATCACCGCGCCCAGCAGCGACCACGGCCACCACAGGTCCGCCGGGTAGGACGACCACTCCTGGTGCAGTGTGCCCGCCGCGGTGAATCCGAGCTGGAGCAGCAGCAGCGCGGGCACCAGCGCCTCGACGAAGACATAGCCCCAGCCGACGAGGAACCCGATGGCCGGATGCAATCCCTGTGCGGAGTAGGTGGCGACGGAACCGGCGGCCGGAAGTCGGCGGGCCAGCTCGGCCACGCACGACGCGGTGAACAGGCAAGCGACCAGGGCCACCACCACGGACAGCGGCAGGCTTCCGCCCGCGAACGCGGCTCCGGCCGGAATCGAGGCGGCGATGGCCGCGGCGGGCGCCATCGCCGTGATGCTCTGGAAAAGGACCTCACGCAGCCCGATGGCATCGCGTAACAGTCCGCTGCCGGAATCCCCCGACATCCCGCCGCCCCCTCTGCGCCCGATGACCGGAAGCTGTTGTCCGATGTGCGGCCGAGCGTCTCGCGCGCCCTACCGTACGGGCGCCGCGCGGGCGGCGGAAGACGGCGGGGACGGAAATCGACCGCGTGCAGACGGGAGTACGCCGGAACGTACGGTGAGTCCCGGCCCTCGGCGGACATTCGCTGCCGAGAGCCGGGAGCCGGGAGCCGGGACGCGGGACGACGCCCGTGGGCCGAGGGGTCGGTGAGTTCCTCGTACGAGGGAGACGTCGCAGGGTCGTCCCAGGTGGAGTCCAGGATCCAGTTGAACGCACGGACAGAACACGACGGCGGGCGAGGGCCAAGCCACCGGCAGCCCCGCCCGTCGTCGGTCGCCCGGCAGGCCGTAGAACGGTCCTCAGCATGTTCCGCCGATGATCCTTCCGCTGACACCCGCGGCCGGGTTCGACCCGTCGGCCACGGCCAGCTGGGTTGCGCAGACGCAGACGCAGAGCGGG
>NZ_JBSFET010000243.1:0-2409 GCF_053594575.1 Streptomyces sp. NPDC001880 | reverse complement strand
GGCTGAGGCGGCTGCGTTGATCACCAACTGCTGGGTGGTCGAGGCGATTCTGTTGCCTGGGCATGGTGGAGTCCCGGCGCAATGGTCGGGTTCTCCGGGTCCTTCGGATCGTGGGTGGGCGGGGGACCGCAGGTCAGTCAACCGGTCGGGGCAGTGCGGCAAGGCGGTGGAATGCCGTGGCCAGTTCGTGTCTCCAGGGCCAGGTCGCCGAGATCCGCAGGCGGAGGCGGCGTCCACCGCGGGTGAGGCGGGCGGCAACGTGTAGCAGCCGGTAGCGAAGTTTCTTGGGTTCGGCGGCGGCGAGTTCGCCATCCAGCAGGAGGACGCGGGCCCAGACGAGGAGATCGATCGCCGTGAGGCTGAGTTCGAGCCAGGTGGCGTTGACGTCGAAATGGCGGGAGGGGAAGCGGCCGAAGCCAGTGTTCTTGCCGCACCGGATGTGGTCCTCGACGGTGGCGTGTCCGCGGTGGCGGACCTCAAGGAACTGCGCGGAACCGCCGCCGGAGTAAGGGGTATCGGTAAGGAATACCTGGTGCCGCAGGCCCTCGTCGTGGTCGAACAGGGACAGTTGGGCGCCGGGGTGCGGTCGTTCGCGCCGAACGATGATGCGGGTGCCGACCGGGTAACCGGCGAGGTCGACCATACCGGTCAGTTCGGCGACCTCGGCGCCGTCGCGCAGTGTCCCGTTCTGGTCCAGGGCGGGATGCCAGAGAGCTTCGGGCAGTGAGCGGATTGCACGACGGACTGGCTCGGTGACCGCGTATCCGACCGAGAACCGCAGGCTCAACCCGTGCTCGCGCAAGGTCCGGATGTGGGCGAGGAAGGCTTTTGCAGATCCGGCGCTGTCGGCACGGACCAGGATCTGGGTGCCGTACCGGTGAGCGTCGGGGATCTGTGCGAGGGCGTCGTCCAGCACCGCGATGTGATCGGCGGCGGTGTTGGCTGCGGAGTTGCCGGGCCGCAGTCGGCCGGACATGGCCTCACCGGTGTTCGCGAGGAAACACAGCAGCGGATGAAAGCCGAAGCCGCCTTTGTAAGTGGGCGCGGCCTGTTCCTTTTCCGAGTGGGAGGTGATCAGCGTGGCGTCGAGATCCAGGACCAGGCCGGGAAGTTCTCGTCCGCCGGCCTGGACGGCGGGTATGCCCTGGCCGGTCTCGGCGGCCTGCACCCAGGCGACTTCCCGGGCTGAGGCGCGGGCCGCTCGCAGCGAAGCGAGTACTGCCCCGTCGGTGTCGGCGAGCAACCGCCAGGCGGTAGGTGTGGAGGCGACCGGTCCGAATACCCCGCCCTGGTCCCGCAGCACGGCCAGATCCGCTATCGCCTCGCCGCCGTCGGCGAGCATCACCGCGAGATCGGTGGCGGTCCGACCTGGATCGTGCCCGGTGCCACGCGGCCGCAGCGGCCTGAGCGCAGCGGAGTAGGCGGTGGTCAGACCGGTGGCATCGGCAAGATCCGCCAGCAAACGCGTGCCCGACGACCCCCGAACCGTCAGTGGAGACGTGGAGCTTGGGACGAGAACCGATACCCTGCACGCAGAAAGTGCCCTCCGCTTGGACCGACAGAACCCCTCGACAAGGTTCATCGTCCCAGCTCAGAAGGCACTTTCGTATTTCCTCCCCGCTTCCGGCCCCATCTCAACCGAAGCGGCGAGGTCAGTCGCCGAGGAGCCGCTCCCACAGCAGCCCGTCCCGCCAGCTCCCATCGAGAAAGATCGAGGAGTGCGCGACGCCGTACGGGCTGAACCCGTTGCGGCGCAGTACCCGCTGCGACGGCAGATTCTCCAGATTGGTGGACGCCTCGGCGCGGTGCAGCCCGAGTTCGTCCGTCATCACCCGGAGTACAAGCCCGACGGCGTGTCCGGCGTGCCCTTGATTCTGGGCGATGCTGGCGATCCAGTATCCGACGGAGCCGCGGCGCAGGTGCGGCTGCGGCAGGATGCCTCCGACGGTGACCTGCCCGATCACCTGGTCGTCGGCGAGTACTACGCCCGGCCAGACCGTGCCGGCCCGGTATCCGGCCAGCAGGCTGTCGATCCGCTCCGCCTGGCCCTCTGGGGTGAAGAAGTCGGCAGGCTGGGCCGGTTCCCACGGCCGGAAAGCCTCGAAGTCCCGCACTCGATGCGCGGCGATCGGGGTGGCGTCGGTGGGCTCTATCAGGCGGATTCTGGTGCTGCTGCGCATGGGCTGATCCTCGTCCCGGTGCGTCGATGAGACGGCCAGCCTATGCGAGGGCGCCCGCGCCGCCGCACCCTACGCCCGCCGGAGGATCGAGTCGATCGCGCAGCTTGTGCTCTCTATACCCTGCACGCAGAAAGTGCCTTCCGCTTGGACCGACAGAACCCCTCGACAAGGTTCATCGTCCCAGCTCAGAAGGCACGTTCGTATTTCCTCCCCGCTTCCGGCCTCATCT
>NZ_JBSFET010000242.1:0-2409 GCF_053594575.1 Streptomyces sp. NPDC001880 | reverse complement strand
CGCTCGGGCGGTGTGATCAGCGGAGCATCCGGGTCCACGATCATCGGCATGCTGGTGCTCCTATCTGTTGGTCATGGTGCGGCGTACCTGCGTGAAAAGATCGGAGTCGGTTTTTGACGCACTTTCGGATTCGGAATGCGTGGGGTTTGCAGATCCCGAATCCAGCACCTTTCAGATGCTTAAATAGGGCCCATTTCTGACGGTGGGTGAGTTCGGTGAGTAGGGGTTTTTGATGGTGTGTGTGAGGTGTGGGTTGGGTGTCACTGGTTGATACGGGTTGGTGTCATGGATGGTCGAGGGCCTGGTAGGGCCCCTTTTTTTGGTGGTGCGGGTAGTGACAGGAGCCCGTGTTTCACGGTGACGGGTGGCCGTGTGGGTCGGTGTCATGGGGGCCATACGTCCTGAGTCGGCGGTGGTGTGTAGCAGGCGGGCCGTGATGGGGGAGCGGTTTTCGGGGCGGTTCATCAGCGCGGGGCGGGGAAGCGTTTTTGCGTTTTGGCTGGTGACGAGTTGGCTCCGTAGCGTCCGGGGCTGTGACGGACGAGGAGGACGGTGCGGGTGGAGCGTCGCTGGCTGACCGGCGTGAGCTGCTGCGCGCGGTAGCCGTTTGTGGGCTTCAGCAGCGGCGTGCTGGGGATGAGTTGACGACGGCGCATGTCCGTCTCGTGGCGTCGTCGCTGGGTGTGAGTGTGCGGACGGTGTGGCGGTGGCTGGCGCGGGCCGAGCAGACCGGTTCAGCTGAACCGGTGCCGCGCGCCCGCCTTGAGATCACCGACGAGGTTCACGAGGTCCTCGCGGACTGCCTGGGCAATGTGAAGCGGGCGCACGAGGAACTGGCCCGACGGGCCCGTGCGGCCGGTCGGCGGCCTCCGGGCCTGAGCACGCTGCATGACGCGATCCGGCGGGATCTCACCCCGGGGTTCATGGCTGGGCTGCGTGAGGGTATCCCGGCGGCGCGTGACTACGACCCTGCGTTCAGACGGCCTGCGGTGGGCCGTAACGAGGTGTGGGAGGCCGATCACCAGCACGCGCCGCTGCGTGTCGTGCTGCCCGACGGTTCCCTGTCGCGGGTGTGGGTGACCTGGTACGAGGACCGGGCGACGTCGATGGTGATGGGGTGGGCGGTCACTGCGTCCAGCGCGCACCGGGACTCGGTCCTGGCCGCACTGCGCTCCGCGGTCTTGATGGGCGACGACTACGGACCGGCCGGGGGCCTGCCGGCGATGGTACGGATCGATGGTGGCGCGGACTTCGTGTCCAGGGCGGTCAAGGACGCCTTCGGCGCGCTGGGTGTGCCGTTGCAGCGGGTCTACACGCCCCGGCACAAGGGCGGTGTGGAACGGTTGAACCGGACTGCGGTGACGCGGTTCTTCGCCGATCTGCCCCGCTACACCAAGGCCCCGCTCCTCGACCACCGGCGGCGGGCCGGCCAGGACGACCCGCCGCTGGCCTACGAGGCGTTCGTGGTGTTGCTGCGTGAGTGGGTCGAGCGGCACAACACCGCGGATATCGTGGCCCGTACGGGGATGACACCGCTTCAGGCATGGCAGGCTGATACCACCCCGTTGCGTGAGGTCAGCGCGCCCGATCTGCGCGCCTACATGATGTCCAGCGACGACCGCCCGAGGAAGATCACCAGTCATGGGGTCCAGTTCCATGGCCGTTTCTACATGCCCGAGGACGGCGTGGGCCGCCTCGGTACCCGGGTGAAGGTGCACTTCATGCCGCACCATGCTCACGAGATCGATCTGTACACCGCTGCCGGCAACCGTTATCTCGGCCGGGCGGTCCTCGCGGACGAGGCGAGTGAGGACGAGCGGCGCGCGGTACTGAAGTCCCGCTCGGCCAGGGACCGGGAGCTGCGCCGGGCCCTCAAGCGGTCTGCGGCCACACGCAGGGACCGGTTCGCTGCATCCACGCAAGCAGGTCCGCCCGAGCGGCTGCCCCGTATGACGTCGGCCCAGGCGGCGAGGGAACTCAAGGCCACAGACCAAGCCCGCACGCCCGCCTCGCGCCGACGGGCTACCGAGCGCTATGTCCCGCGTCTGGGGCCGGCCCCTGGCTGGGCCGTTCCCGGGCGTGCCGCCCCTGACGAAGATCCCTTGATGAGGAGTGAGCGTGACGAGTGAAGTGCCGCCCGATGTGTGGGAGCCGGGGGACATGGAACCGGAGTTCTTCCTTGACGTTCCTGGCGCGAAGCTGGTGACGACCGATGTGCTGCTCCAGGTCCAGGACACGATCTCCGAGACGGTCGACGCTCGCGCGATGTCGCTGATCTACGGCGAGACCGGTCTGGGCAAGACGTTCGCTGCCCGCGCCGCTTGGGCAAGACTTCGCCACAGAGCCACGAATAATTCTCTTCACTCCCCTGGTGGGGTGACCTCACGCCCCGCGAAGTGCGTCGCGTTA
>NZ_JBSFET010000241.1:0-2435 GCF_053594575.1 Streptomyces sp. NPDC001880 | reverse complement strand
CCGCCGAGGTCGAAGAACGAGTCGTCGACACCGACGGACTCAAGCCCGAGGACGTCGGCGAAGACCCCGCACAGGGTCTCCTCGAACGGAGTCCGCGGGGCACGGCCCTCCACGGACTCGAAGACCGGCTCCGGCAAAGCCTTACGGTCGATCTTGCCACTGCTGTTCAACGGCAGCGCATCCACCACCACCACCGCCGCCGGAACCATGTACTCCGGCAACCGCTCCGCCACGAACTCCCGCAACACCGACACCTCCGGAACAACCGAAGGAACAACCGGAACGACATACCCGACCAGCTGCCTGCTCCCGGCCGACGTCTCCCGCACCACCACCACCGAACGCCCGACCCGCGGATGCGCGGCCAACGCCGCCTCCACCTCACCCAGCTCGATCCGGAACCCACGAACCTTCACCTGGTCATCGGCCCGCCCCGCATACACCAGCTCACCAGCAGCATTCCACCGCGCCAGATCCCCCGTCCGATACAAACGCCCACCCGACCCGAACGGATCAGCCACAAACCGCGCACTCGTCAGACCCGACTGACCCACATACCCCCGCGCCACACCCGCACCCGCGACATACACCTCACCCACCGAACCCGGCACCACCGCCCGCAACCGGCCATCCAGCACATACACACGCGCCCCGTCCACCGGACCACCCACCGGCGGCGCCTGCCCCGTCACCTCCAACGGCCGACTCAACGTCGCCGCCACCGTCACCTCCGTCGGACCATACGCATTGACCATCCGACGCCCCGGAGCCCACCGCGCCACCAACTCCGGCGGACACGCCTCCGCACCCACCACCGGCACCCTCAGCACACCATCAGGCAACCCAGGCACCGTCGCCAGCACCGCCGGCGGCACCAACGCGTGCGACACCCGCCCCACCGACAAAACCCGCCCAAGCTCCTCCCCCACCACCACACCCGGCGGAGCAACCACCAACGCCGCACCCGAACCCCACGCCATCAACAGCTCCATCACCGACGCGTCAAAACTCGGCGACGCCAGCAACAACACACGACTGTCCGCCGAGAGCCCGAACCGCCGACACATCGAAGCAGCCAACGCACCCACACCCGCGTGAGTAACCGCAACCCCCTTCGGCACCCCCGTCGAACCCGACGTGAAAATCACATACGCCACCCGGTCAAGGCCCACATCCACCGCGGGCACCGGCTCGCTGCCCATCACCACGGCCTCATCCTCAGCCCGCGCAATCAACGCAGCATCAAGCACCAGCTTCGGTGAAGCCACCCCAAAAATCTGCCGCACCCGCTGCTCAGGAAGAACCGGATCCACCGGCAACCACGCCGCCCCCACCCGCGACACCGCCAGCACCGCCACCACCAGCTCCACCGACCGGCCAAGCCGCAGCCCCACAACATCCTCAACACCCACCCCACACCCGGCCAGCCAACCCGCCAACCGCCCCGCCCGCGCATCCAACTCCGCGAACGACAACTCCACATCCCCACACACCACCGCAACCGCATCCGGCGTCCGCTCCACCCAACGAGCAAACAACTCCGGCAACGCGAGCCCCGGCACAACCGCCCCATCCCGGGCACCACTCCACCCCTCCAGCCGGCCCACCTCACCCGGCAGCAGAACCTCCAGCCCACTCACCGCCACCGACGCATCCGCCACCACCGACTCCAGCACCCGCACAAACCGCCCGGCCAACACCTCAACCGTCGCCCGGTCGAACAGATCAACCGCAAACTCCAACCCACCCGAAAGACCACCCACACCCCCCGCCACACCCGGCTCCTCAGCCAAATGCAACGTCAGATCAAACTTCGCAGAACCCACCTCAACCGGCTCCACCCCCACCTCAAGACCAGGCAACTCCAAACGACCACGCGCATTGTTCTGCAACACCAACATCACCTGGAACAACGCCTGCCGCGCAGCCGACCGCTCCACCCCCAGAACATCCACCAACCGGTCGAACGGCACATCCGCATGCGCATGCGCACCCAAATGCACCTCCCGCACCCGACCCAACAACTCCACGAACGACGGATCCCCCGACACATCCGTCCGCAACACCACCGTGTTCACAAAAAACCCGACCAGATCATCCAGACCCTCATCCGAACGACCCGCCACCGCCGCCCCCACCGGCACATCCTCACCCGCACCCACACGCGACAACACCACCACCAAGGCCGCATGCAACACCATGAACAACGTCACACCCTGCTCACGGGCAACACGGACCAAACCCTCATGCACCACCGAATCCACCGCGAACGAAACCGTCCGCCCCACATGCGAAGCCACCGCAGGACGCGAACGATCGAACGGCAAAGCCAACTCCGCCGGCACACCCTCCAAAACCCCACGCCAATACCCCAACTGCTCACTCACCACACTCCCCGGATCACCCTCAGACCCCAACACCTCCCGCTGCCACAC
>NZ_JBSFET010000240.1:0-2456 GCF_053594575.1 Streptomyces sp. NPDC001880 | reverse complement strand
GATCGGCCTGGGGATCGGGGGGTACACGGCCGGACGGAGGGCCCGGCGGCCGCTCGCGGCTGTGCCGCCGTGGCCCGCGGTCTAAGCTTGGCTTTTAGCCATGGGCACCTGGCGCGCGCGAGACGGCCGGCAGGCCAATTCTGAGCGTCGCCGCCAGCGAGTGGCCACCGTGATCAAGAACTCCGCCAAGAGCGGCACCCGATCAGCGTTTCCGCCATCGCCCGGCAAGCCGGAGTGGGCCGCACGTTCCTCTGTCGTCACCGGTGCCCTGGAACTCCGGAGTCGTCGAAGGTCACGTTAACCGGATCAAAATGCTCAAGCGCCAGATGTTCGGCCGCGCAGGCTTCGACCTTCTTCGCGAACGGGTCCTGCTCGCCCCGTAGTTGTGTTGTCAGTCCCTGATGCGAGGATCCGGGCGACCATACGCAAGGAGATCAGCATGGGTACCTGGGATACCGGCCCCTTCGACAACGACACAGCGGCAGACTTCGCCAACGCACTCGACGATGCCGAGCCCGAGGTGCGAGAAGCCCTGATCCGAGGCGTCCTCGTCCGAACGATCGACTCAACCGGCTATCTCATGGAAGCGGAAGAGGCGGTGGCCGCCGCCTTGATCGCGGCGCAATGCCCGGAAGGCGACCCCGTCGACACGCCCTACGGCCCGGAAACACCTATGCCCCTGTTCCCTTCCGACCTGCGCGCACTCGCCGACGAAGCCCTCGCCCGCATCGTCGGCGACGAGGATGGGCCGGCCTCAAACTGGGTCGACCCGGAGGACTGGAAGCAGTGGCGAGCCGTACTCACGCGCCTTCGCGCAGTGCTTGCCCCGCTGCTTCTGGGTGGCTCAGGTGCCGTGTAGTGCGATGGTCCTGGTACTGGTGGCCGCGCATGGCTTCCTCGCACCAGGTGGCGAAGGTGGGGTCGCACAGCCGGTCGCGGAATCGGCCGATTCCGATCCAGCGCAGTACGGCCCCGGTCCGGTCCAGAGGGAAGTACGTCTCGCCGGGCCCGGTGGTGCCGGCTTCCGGCTCGCCGGGCGGTTCGGGTGACCAGCCCAGGGCGGTGACCGTGTCCATGGAACGCAGGTTTCCGAAGACGCCCGGCATGCTACGGGTCTGCCTGGTCAGGTCGAGGTGTTCCACCTGTACCGGTCCGGTGTCGTCGGTCGCGTTCAGGGACATGGTCAGGTCCCCGCCCGTCTGGCCGGCGCGGCCCAGGACGATCTTCTCCTGGATCAGGATCCTGCCGGTGCCGTGCAGCCGGATCCGGGTGTCCCGGTGGGTGGCGATCCCGTCCGAGACCACGAATGGCTTGCCCGCCCAGGTGAGCACCGCCCCGTCGCCCACCGTGGCGTCGACCGTCCAGGACGACGGTGCGTCGCCTTCGTACGCGACAGTGCCGGTCGTCTCGACAACGTCCAGCCATGCGCCGTCAGCGACCTCCACGTCGATGCGGACGGCATCGCCGGACAGCAGCAGCGCCTGGGTGGCGAGCAGGCCCACCCGGGCGCCGCGGGCGTCCTGATCCATGATCCGCACCGTGAGATGCCCGGTCGTGTGGTGGACGCGGCAGCGGCTCCCTTTGGGAGTGACGCTCAGGCGGGTCGGTCCGGTCACGCGCGCTGTCCCGCACGCGCGGGGGCGGGGGTGTGGTCGTGCGAGTGGGTGGTGCCGTTGGCATGGGTGTGCGGGTGGGGTTCCTCGCCGTCCCGGGCTGTGTGGAAGTGCGGGGCCATGGGGCCGGGGTCGACGGGGGTGTGCTCGCCGGTGCGGTAGTGGGCGAGGGTGTCGCGGACCCATCCGGTGAGCAGCCGGACGGACGCCTCGTCGTGCCGGGACAGTGCGATCACCGGGGAACCCTGCCGTGCTTCGCGCCCTTCGCGCGTCATGCGTTCGACGTCCACGCCCACATGCACGCCCAGGTCGGTCTTGTTGATCACGAGCAGGTCGGCGCGGGCGATGCCGGGTCCGCCCTTGCGGACGACGTCACCGCCGCCGGCGACGTCCAGGACGAACAGTTGGGCGTCCACCAGGGCCGGGGAGAAGGTCGCGGTGAGGTTGTCGCCGCCGGACTCGATGATGACCAGGTCCAGGGGGCCGAGGTCGGCCTCCAGGTCTTCGGCCGCCAGCAGGTTGGCCGTTACGTCGTCACGGATTGCCGTGTGGGGGCACGCGCCCGTCTCCACCGGGCGGATGCGTTCGGGGTCCAGGACTCCGGCGCTCTTGAGGAAGCGCGCGTCCTCGTCGGTGTAGATGTCGTTGGTGATGACGCCCAGGCGCAGTTCCCCGGAGAGCGCCTGGCACAGCGTCGCGATGAGCGAGCTCTTGCCGGTGCCGACGGGTCCGGCGACGCCCAGGCGCAGGGCACGGGTGGGGGTGGTGGCGTTCTCAGGCACTGAAGAGCCTCTCTGTGGTGGTGTCGTGGGTCTCGGCCCAGCGCTCGATGAGGGGTGCGCC
>NZ_JBSFET010000239.1:0-2470 GCF_053594575.1 Streptomyces sp. NPDC001880 | reverse complement strand
CTCGTCCAGGTGCCACTTGTCACCCGGCCGTGGCCGGCGTCGGCGCAGCCTATTCGCATAGATCTGGCCGAACTTTGCGCACCACCGCCGGATCGTCTCGTACGAGACGATCACGTCGCGCTCGAGCATCAGCTACTCCACCTCACGGAATGACAGCGGGAAGCGGAAGTCACAGCCACACGCAGTGGGAGATCACCTCGACCGGGTACCGGTGCCCCTTGTGCGACGGCGGAGTACTGCCCACGGACAACCCCTCCCAGAATGACCAACCCGAAGATCATCCCAACCTGTCAGTCAACGTGACAGTGCCCTTGTCGGCGCTGCGCTTCATACCCCTCCTCCCCGCATACTCTTGACGCTCGACTATTCTGAATTTCATACTAGTCGTGATCTTAGGGAGGGTCGATGCATGGGCGACATCCAGCCCGCATGGCTCCGCGCCGTCCTGCCGCTGTGCCTTCTGGCCACGCTGGAGCGCGGAGAGAGTTACGGATACGCGCTGTTCCAGCAGCTCGAAGAATCGGGACTCGGCACCGTCAAGGGTGCCGTGCTGTACCCGGCACTGACGCGGCTCGCCGACGACGGCGCGGTCGAGGTCCGATGGGCCCCCGGAGAGGGCGGGCCTGGCCGGAAGTACTACCGGCTGACCGATGCGGGGCGGGAGCGGCTGGCGCGGGAGCGCCGGGCGTGGCAGAAGTTCCGCACGGCGATCGACATGACGGCGGCGTTCCCGGCAGAGGCCCCTGCCACACCCCATGAACAGGAGAACTGATGACGAAGACCACGGCCGGCACCCGACCGGGCAACAGCGGTCGCGCTGCCTGGGCCGACAAGCTGGAGCTGGACCTTGTTCTCGTCCACAGAGTGCCGCGCGAACTCGTGAACCGTGTGCGGGAGGAGGTCGCCTATGCGGTGACCGAAACGGGGCAGTCGGCGGAGGAACTCTTCGGCCCTGCCGAGGAGTACGCCACTGCGGTGGCCACCGAACGGGTCGACGCTGGGTCTCGCAGCACACGTGACTTCGAAGGCAGGACATCAGCCACGCATTTCCGGCAGGGCATGGTGGCAGGAGGCATCACCGTCCTGATCATGGCCACGGTGGGAACTTTCGGCGATGAGGACCGCTCCGGCACCTCGGTTCTCCTCCTGTCCCTTTCCGCCTCCGTGCTCGTGGCAGTCGGTTTCGCGGTCCTCCCCGCCCTGCGCGCGGCCGGACGGACCGGGGCCGCCTGGCTCTATGGCAGCGGTGCCGGCGTCATCGCCGCTGCCGGCATCTGTTTGGCGTCCCTCCCCGCGGCCCGGGACGCGCATTCCTTCTCGTTCCCGCCGTTCGCGGCAGCCGGGTTCGCGCTGCTGCTCGGGGCACTGGGGCTGGCCATACCCGAGCGGGTCGTGAGCCGATGGTTCTCCCCTGGTGAGGGCCGACGGCTCGACAATGAGCAATGGCTGCGCCGGCTGGGCGAGTTGCTGTATGGACGGCATGGCCTTCCCATGCGCACGGCGCAGCAGCACGTGACCGAAGCACGGGAGCACCTGGCAGCCACCGGGCGCGCCGCACAGCAGGAGCTCGGCCAGGTGGAGATCTATGCCATGAACCTGACAGACGGCCCGATACGTGAAGTCCAGCGGGTCCGCCACCAGTTCCTCGGTTTCCTTTCCAGCATGGCTGTCTTCGCGGTGCTGTTCACCCTTACGCTGACGGACTCGGACAGCGGTGGTGCGGCGCCCTGGGTTCACGCGGTGCTTTTCGTCTGCTCCGGCGCCATGGCTGTCACCTTTCTCCGGAAGATGAGGGTCCGGTGAACCACGCCGGCCAACACTGACCGGCCTCACCACCAGGGCCCCGCGTCCGGCGGCGCTGATCCAGCGTCAGTACTGTTCAGCGGGCAGGTGTGGGTCCTTTGGGTACTCAGACAGCCTGGCCGAAGGACGGGTCCTGCTCGCGCAGCGGGGTGAAGTCCACGTCTGAGGCTGATCCTTTGGAGTGGACACCCTGACAATGGATCTTGATGGTTCAGGGAGGGATGTCCAGGTGGGACGCAAGTCTCCGTAATTGGGGGAGTTCAGGAAGGACGCGGTCGCGCTTTACCGCGCCGCAGGCGGCAAGCGCACATACGTGGCGGTGGCGGCTGACCTCGGTATCACCGCTGAGTCGCTGCGGACGTGGGTCCGCAAGGGAAACGAGTCGCAGGCACTGCCCGGCCGCAGCGAGGCCGGCGGGAGTCGGGCTGAGGAACTGGCCCGGTTGGGGGCGGAGAACGCCCGGCTGCTGAAGTCGGAGAGGGAGCGGCAGCTGGAGCGCGAGATCCCGCGCCGGGCAGCCGCCTATTTCGCTCGGGATTGTGTCCTGAACACGAAAGAGAGTTGGTCGTAGGACAGCTTTCAAGAGTGGTGCTGTGCGGAAGATGAAGGTTTTGTGGCCCTTCGGAGCCGCCCTGCGGGGGGAGGCTTCAAACTGCCTCATGCCGCG
>NZ_JBSFET010000238.1:0-2524 GCF_053594575.1 Streptomyces sp. NPDC001880 | reverse complement strand
GCCCGCCGTACCTGTCTGTTCAGCGCCCGGGACAGCGACATCCAGGTGGAACTGCCGATGGATCCGATGCACGGGACGGTCGGGGTGGCGCCGGCGAATCTGGAGGTACGGTCCGCGCTGGTGCCCGACGCGCACGGCGGCAACATGGACACCCCCGAGATGCGAGCGGGCGTCACCTGCTATCTGGGCGTCAATGTCGAGGGTGCGCTGCTGAGCCTGGGGGACGGCCATGCCCGCCAGGGCGAGGGCGAGACCTGCGGGGTCGCCGTGGAGTGCGCGATGAACACGGTTGTGCTCGTCGAACTGCTGAAGGGGGTCAGCACTCCGTGGCCACGCATCGAGTCCGACACCCATCTGATGTCGACCGGCTCGGCGCGGCCGCTCGAAGACGCCTTCAGGATCTCCCAGTTGGACCTGGTGCAGTGGCTGGCGCGCGACTACGGCCTGTCCGAACTCGACGCCTATCAGCTGGTCAGCCAGGCCGGTGAGGCTCCGCTGGCCAATGTGTGCGACACCAACTACACCTGCTTGGCGAAGATCCGCAAGGAGTGGCTGCCCTCGGGCGACCCCCACCGCGGGCTCCACCACCATCTGCGGGAGACTGCCACACTGCTGTCCGGCCTCTGACCGCACAGACCTCAACCCCTCTGCCCCACAGGAGTGTTCATGCACCGCAGAAGGATTCTCCAGGGAGCCGCCGCGACGGCCGCCGCTGCGCTGATCCCGGCCTCCACCCGTGCCATGGCCACCACGGTCGCGGGCGACACGGACTATCCGCTCGCCCACTGGACGCCTGCCTCCACCTCCAACTACACGGCCTCGAACCGCCCTTCGGCCCATCCGGTGCAGTACGTGATCATCCATGTCACCCAGGAGACGTATCCGAACACGATCGGGATCTTCCAGAATCCGGCGAAGCAGGTCTCGGCGCACTATGTGGTGCGCTCGGCGGACGGCTACGTCGCCCAGTGCGTTCGGGAGAAGAACATCGCCTGGCACGCGGGCAATTGGGACTACAACACGCGCAGCATCGGCATCGAGCACGAGGGCTGGGTGGATCAGCCCTCGTACTTCACCAACGCCATGTACGAGAAGTCGGCGCTGCTGACCGCTTCGGTGTGCGACCGCTACAACATCCCGAAGGACCGCTCGCACATCCTGGCCCACGCCCAGGTGCCCGGCACCGACCACACCGATCCCGGTCCGCAGTGGGACTGGGTGCGATACATCCGCCTCGTCAATCTGTACTCGGCCACTTGACCCGCCTTCGCTCCCCAGGCCGAGTCGCCCTGTGCGCCGCGGTTGTCGCAGCGGCCGGCTGCGACGACCATGGAGTATTCACGACGCCCTGGATGGGAGGGTGAGTTGAGGGACCCCTGGGTGGCGCTGACAGCCGATACGGACCCCGGTGAAAGGATCGGCCAACTGCGCCGCGCACACGAGGTGTTCACCACAGCGGGCCGGCTGGAGCGGCCGGTCCGCCCGGTCATCGGTGAGTCGTGGCGACGCTCGGCGCGGGCCAGGGTCAGCCCGGACGGTGCGGCCCTGGTCGAGCTGGGCCCGGACGACCTCGGACCGCACCGGGAGGAGCATCCCCTGGCCCCCGCCATGCCAGTGATCCGTGAGCTGATGGGCGCCTACGCGACGGACGGCGAGCATCTGCTCGCGGTGTGCGACACACAGGGCAGACTGCTGTGGGTCGAGGGCCCCGCGGTGACCCGACGGGCCGCCGGCCGGATGAACTTCGTGGAGGGCGCCCGTTGGGCCGAGTCGGCGGCCGGGACGAATGCGCTGGGGACGGCGATCGCCGTGGACCGCCCGGTGCAGGTCTTCGCCGCCGAGCACTTCCTGCGGCCGGTCCAGCAGTGGACCTGCGCGGCGGCTCCGCTGCACGACCCGCACACGGGACGGGTCCTGGGCGCCGTGGACATCACCGGCGGGGACCGGCTCGCGCATCCGCACAGCCTGGCGTTCGTACAAGCGGTGGCCCGCGCCGCCGAGACACAGCTCGCACTGCTCGCCCCCGCACCGGCCGGCGGGACCGTGCGGCTCAGCGCACTCGGCCGGGACGAGGCGCTGCTGGTGGCTGAAGGCCGCAGAATCCGGCTCAGCAGACGGCACAGCGAGATCCTGGCGACGCTGGCCCGCCATCCCGATGGCCTCGGTGGCGACGAGCTCCTCATCGAGCTGTACGAGGACGAGTCGGTGACCCCGGTGACGCTGCGGGCCGAACTCTCCAGGCTGCGGCGGCTGCTCGGCCCGGAGCTCCTGCTCTCCCGCCCCTACCGCCTCGCCGCTCGGGTCGACGCGGACTTCGACACGGTGGCGCGCAGACTGGCGTCGGGCGCGGTGGCCGCGGCGCTGGGCGCCTACTCGGGTCCACTGCTACCGGCCTCGCAGGCTCCGTCCGTCATCCGCCTGAGGCGCCGGCTCGAGGAGCAGTTACGGGCGGCGCTCATCGCACGCGGCGACCCGGGGCTGCTGGCCGACTGGGCGTACAGCCCCTGGGGCGAGGACGACCTCC
>NZ_JBSFET010000237.1:0-2615 GCF_053594575.1 Streptomyces sp. NPDC001880 | reverse complement strand
GCCGCCGAGGTGGCACGGCACTACGCCAGGGAGTGGGAGCGGCTCGCCGACACGCTCCAGCGCAGCGAGCGGCTCAACGACACCCTGCGGGAGGCCCGGTGAGCCCCCAGGCCCAAGCGGCGTCCACCGGCGATGTCGTCGCCCTCACACCGTTCGTCCTCGCGGTCGCCGGAGTCCTCTTCCATCAGGTCAGCCGGTTGTGGGAGCAAGGGCTCTCCGGGGTGGCATACCGCTACGCGCCCGTCCTCGTGGTCCGGCTTCCGCGTTGGGCGACCGTCGTCGCCCAACTGGTCGCGCTCCCCGCCGCGCTCGCGTTCGCCCTTGTACCGCAGTCGCTCACGGCGCGCGCCGTCGCGGTCGCGCTGCTCGTCCTGTGGGTGGTGTCCACCCAGAGACGACTGGCCGACCACGCCCTGCTCGGGGTCGTGGCGGCGGCGCTGTTCGCGTTCGTGCCGTGGGAACTGCACGGGGCGGTTGCCCGCGATCTGCTCGTCGGTGTCTACCTCTCAGCGGCGCTGCTCAAGATCAACAAGGAGTATCTGCGCAGCGAGCGCAGTGCCGGACGCGTCGTGACAGCGCACTACCTCGGGCTGCTGGGACTCAAGCCGTCCGCCCGGCTCCTGCGCCTCGCTCCCTACGCGGTGATCGCCGTCGAACTGGCCGTCGGCATCGTGCTGTTGGTTCCGGGCCTGGAGATATGGGGTCTGTGTGCCGCGATCCTGATGCACGGCGCGTTCGGGGTATCCGGGAACTTCCCGTTCTCCGTCCTTGCCCTCGCCCTGTGGGTGATCGCCCTCACCGCGCGGGACTCGGTGGCCATCAACCCCGGCGGCGGGCCGCTCCTGTGGGCGTCCGTCGCGGGCAGCGCTCTGATCGCCCTCGCGCTGGGCAGAACCGCCTCCGGGCGCCGCTCCGTCAGCTATTTCGCCAAAGACCTCTTCCAGGGCCTGGCCTACGGATATCTGTGCGGACTCGCCCTGAGTGCCCAGCCCTTCGCGGCCCTGCCGACCGGCACCGGAGCCCTGGTCACCCACCTGCTCGTCGGGGGCGCCTTCCTGCTCAACGTTGCGCTGGTGCCGGCCGGTCTGAAGCTCGAGTGGAGCTTCGCGATGTTCTCCAGCCTGCGCCCCTTCGGGCGGTCCTGGCTGGAGCGCAGACCTCTGGCCGGCCTCCCGCGCTACTACTCTCTCTCGCTCCCCACGCGCATCCCCAAGACGCTGCTGCGCGAGGTGGAGCCCCGGTTCGTCTTCCTGGCGACCCGCGACGAGAACGTCGTCCACGAGTCCGTGGCCTTCTGTCTGGAGGAGTCCGCGCGCAAGTGCCGAACGAGCTTCGCACCACGCCTCATGGTGCTTGCCGAGGGCGCCAGGGAACTCACGCCCGCCGGTGCCGAGGGCGACGGAACACCACCGCGACGCCGCCTTCTCACCTATCCCGCGATCGTTCCGAAAAGCCTTGACCGGCGTTACCTGGCCTGAAGAGAGAGTATTTCCAGAAGCGTGATCTAGGCAGCATTTGAATCTCTCGGTACTGTCCATTCGGGCTCGTGAGAGCGGGCCGGACTTCCCTACCTGAGATTGGGAGAAAGATATGCAGCAGGAAATGATGCAGGAGACCGTCAGCGCGACCGAGGAGATCACGGCGGGCGACTTCGAGACGCTCTTCGGCGACACCCCGCTGACCATCACCGACAGCGAGGTCAAGAACTAACTCGCTGCACAGATGATGCAGAACACCGCTTGACGGGTGTGGCGGTCTCGCTGAGTCCGCCACACCCCGGCGTTCACTACCGGAGGTTCCCCTGAGCTCGCACAGCGGAAGGTTCACCCATTCCGAGGGCTATTTCCTCGATTACATGGTGAATGTGCCCGACAAGATCACAAGCCCCTATCTCCATGTTCTCTTCCATGGTTTCAGCGTGATCGAGAAGCACGTTCCTCCGGTATTCGCGCGCCGTCAGTGGGACGAGGCAGACAACTCCGTATGTCTCCTCGTGTCCGACCCGATCCACAATTACACAAAGGAATCGAGCTGCGGCTGGTTCCTGCTCGGCGAGGACGAGTTCATGCCCCGGGTTCTCGAACTGCGCGCGTCGCTCCTCCAGCAGTGGGGCCTGCGAGGCACCGTCTGGCACGGACTCTCCTCCGGCGGCTACGCCGCCATCAAGCACTGCATGTGCGGCGGACAGGACGACCTCGCCTTCGTCGTGTCACCGCACAACGACCCCTTGATCCTGCCCCAATGGACCCGGGAGGCCGAGCCCTTCAGCGGCCTGCCCGCCATGGCGCGCCCGCAACCCACCACGGAGATCATCCGCGACTGGGCCGCTCCCGGCAGCGCCCGCTACCTGCACGTCGTGATCCCCGAGAAGGACTCCTACTTCGCCCTCAAGCACCTGCGGCCGATCATGGAGCACCTCGACGGGCACCCGAGCCTGCGCGCCGTCATGCTGCGCGACGGACGCGGTCACGGCTTCATCGCCAACAGCGACTACACCGCCCAACTGCGCCAGGCCGTCGACTACCCCGGCCCGCAGGTCCGGCTGGACGGGGGCGTCGCATGAGCGGCACCAAGGTGAGCATGCGGCACGTTGTCGACGAGTACGTGCGCCGGGT
>NZ_JBSFET010000236.1:0-2629 GCF_053594575.1 Streptomyces sp. NPDC001880 | reverse complement strand
AGGCGGGCCTGGGCGCCGTCGTGCAGATCGCGCTCGATCCGGCGCAGGTCGGCGGCGGCCGTGTCGACGACCACCCCCCGGTCCGACTCCAGCTCGGCGATCCGGCGCTCCAGCTCGTCGGAGGGCGAGAGCAGCCCGCGCACCATCGACCGGTCCACATTGCTGAGGAGCCGCGCGATGCGGGGGAGCACCGGCCACAGCACGAGGAGGCTCACGAGCGTCACCGCGAAGGTGAGCACGCCCCAGGGCAGCCGGACGAAGGAGTACAGCACGGTCCGCCAGCCCACCGGGTCCTTCAGGCTCGACCACAGCCAGGGGAAGAACCCCTTTTCCCGGCGGGCCAGATCCATCGGGCTCGGCTCGTCGATCCGCACCCCGAGCATCGCCCGCGCCCGGCCCCGCTCGGCCTTGCCGACCAGCCGCGCCCCGTGCAGCCCGAGGGCGAGCAGGGGCAGACCGATCACCGTGACCGCAAGGGCCACGCCGACGGCGATCATGAGCACTGTGTAAACAAACCCGACGATGACCATGGGGAGATTGGCCAGGAGATGGCCGATCTCCTTCCAGGTCCAGCGGTCGGGAATGATGCGGGCGGGCGGTGGCCGGTCGTTGTCCGGCACCTGGGGGCTCATGGTCATGGGCCCAGCCTGCCGGGCCGGACCGGCGCACGCCATGGGGCCCATGGGTGAGGTGAAGTAGGGATAACCCCACCCCTTGTCCGACGCGGCTGCTTACCCTCTCTTTAACAGGGCCTAGACTCCCGTGCGTACAGATCACCGGACGGATTCGAAGGAGCGAGGGGCGGACGTGGCGGACCTGCCGGAATCGACCGTTCTCGCGTCGGACTACTTCCACGGGTATTCAGTGGTCGGACTGCTCGCCGTGATCGGCGTGCTGTTCGTCGCCGTCGCCTTCGGGGCCGGCCGGCTGCTGCGCCCCGTGGTCCCGACGCCGGAGAAGCTCCTGACGTACGAATGCGGCGTGGACCCGGTGGGTGAAGGATGGGCACATACCCAGGTCCGTTATTACGTCTATGCCTTCCTGTACGTGATCTTCGCCGTCGACTCGATTTTCCTGTTTCCGTGGGCGACCGTATTCGCCGCGCCCGGATACGGGGCGACGACGCTGGTCGAAATGTTCATCTTCCTCGGTTTCCTGGCCGTGGGACTGCTCTACGCATGGAAGAAGGGCGTCCTCGAATGGACGTGACCAGCCCGCCGGCCGACGGGGGTTTCGAACCGCAGCCCGTGCCGACCTTCCTGCCTGAGCCCAAGCGGCTCGGCGTCCTGTCGCGCCTGGCGCCGGAGCCGATGAAGGTGGTCCTGAACTGGGGCCGCCGCTACAGCCTCTGGGTCTTCAACTTCGGGCTCGCCTGCTGCGCGATCGAATTCATCGCCGCCTCCATGGCCCGGCACGACTTCATCCGGCTCGGCGTGATCCCGTTCGCGCCGGGACCGCGCCAGGCCGACCTCATGATCGTTTCCGGCACGGTGACCGACAAGATGGCCCCGGCGGTGAAGCGGCTGTACGAGCAGATGCCGGAGCCCAAGTACGTCATCTCCTTCGGCGCCTGCTCCAACTGCGGCGGCCCGTACTGGGACTCGTACTCCGTGACCAAGGGCGTCGACCAGATCATCCCGGTCGACGTCTACGTTCCCGGCTGCCCGCCCCGGCCGGAGGCGCTCCTCCAGGGCATCCTCAAGCTCCAGGAGAAGATCGCCCGCGAGTCGCTGGGGGAGCGGTACACGGCGGGCGGCAGCCGTCCTTCCACCGCTGCCCTGCGCAGCGGTCTGGTCGCGCCCCCGCAGGCCCCGTCCCAGGCCCAGGCTCCGTCCCCGGCTCCGGGGGAGGACCGCGCATGACCACCAGCCCCTCCGACGCCTACGACCGCCTGCCGGACGCCGCCGCCGAACTCTTCGGCGAGGACGCGACGGCCCAGTACGCGTACGACCTGCTGACCGTCGACGTACCGGCGGCCTCCTGGATCACCGCCCTCGAAACGGCCCGCGACCGGCTGGGCTGCACGTATTTCGACTGGCTGAGCGCGGTCGACGAACCGGGCACCGGATTCTCGGTCTGCGCCCATGTCGCGGCCCTGGCCACGGGCAGGGTGCGCCGGCTCATGATCCGTACGACCGTCCCGCACGAGGCGGCGGTCCTGCCCACCGCCGTCGGCGTCTACGCGGGCGCCGCCTGGCACGAGCGCGAGACGCACGAGATGTTCGGCATCGGCTTCGAGGGCCACCCGAACCTGGTGCCGCTGCTGCTGCCCGAGGGCTTCGAGGGCCATCCGCTGCGCAAGGACTTCGTGCTGGCGGCGCGCGTCGCGAAGGCATGGCCCGGTGCGAAGGAGCCCGGCGAGTCGGAGCACGGCGGACCGAAGCGGCGCACGATGATGCCGCCCGGCGTTCCCGACCCGAACGACTGGGGCCCCCTGAAGGGCCAGCTCCCGCCCGCCCCGTCCCGCCCGGGACGCACCCCGCGCGCGGCGGGCGACCGCCCGGTGCGCCGCACCCGCAGCGCGAGCGAGGGCTCTCCGACGAACCGGACTTCGGCAACGGCACCGCCACCGTCGACGGCGAGACGGCCGACTACCGTTTCGCGTCCGTTCAGGCGACGACCCCCGCCG
>NZ_JBSFET010000235.1:0-2705 GCF_053594575.1 Streptomyces sp. NPDC001880 | reverse complement strand
CAAAAACGCCCGCTCTGACGCGCACGTCAGAGCAGTCTTGCGATGCATTCATCCCCGGCGTGAACGCCGGGGCTTTCTGGCAAGAATCCCGGTAAACCAGGACGCGAGGGGCCTGCACACCGCTCCAACAAGTGAACCGCACGCCTGCAATGTGGTCGGTAAAGCGCAGGATCGCTTCCTGCCGGGCGGACAGGGCATCGGGCCGGGTCATGCCGCTCTCGTCCCGCGCTGCTCCTGGCGGTGAGCAAGCTGGCGCAGCTCGACCCGGGCGGCGGGTGTGCCGGGCGGGGTGGACCAGAACGAATGCCACTGGATCTGGGCGGACAGGTCCAGAAGGCGACGGCGCAGGGCGCTGGTGTGGCGGGGTCGGGGTTGAGCGAGCTGGCGATAGGTGGTGAGCCAGTCGCGCTGGGCCCGGACCAGGTCGTCAGGGAAGGGGGAGGTCATATCTCGATTAGAGCACTTGTTCGATTTTGTGCGACTCGATCCGGGGGATCCTGCCCGGACGCGGGACGTCGCCGGGCGGCCGGTGACAGCCTGAACACATGACTGCACTGCCGCGGCGACCGGTGTACGGATCCGACCACGACGACCCCAACCCCTACGAGCAGCCGGCCACGAGTACGTCGAGCTCGTCGACGTCACCCACTGGACGCCCGAGGAAAAGGCCACCGGGGCCATGCTGATCACCAATGACGGCACGTACGGGGCCGGCAGCCACGCCGAATACGAAGCCCGCCCCTGCGAACCCGGCCGGGTGGGCCTGGGTCGGCGACACCCCCTGAACCCCGGGCGAGCCCGGCGCAGCCGCCCCGCTGTCGTCGCCGCCTTCGCCCAGCAGCAGGTGCCGCGCCTTCTCCGAACAACGGCACATCGGCCGCCGTGACGTCCATGCGGAGCCGGACGAAACGCAGCGGGTGGCGCCAGGCCCCACGGTCGATCGCGGTGTCTGCGCTGATCTCCGCTACCTGGTCGGGTTCGACCAGGGTCGGGTCGAGGGTGTCCCGGCTGCCCCATGCGGCGCTGAACCGTACGCCGGTCCATGGGCGGTCGGGGCCGGCCGGGATGAGGTGCTGCGTGACCTGGCGGGCGGCGTCCTTTCCACGTGGACAGTCTGAGCGTTCGCGGCCGACGAGTGCTTGACGTAGCGTGATCGCAGTATCCGAGCCGTCGTCCCGGATATCGACGGGATATCCGATGTGATCGCCCTCGCCGCTACAGTGCCGCCATGACGACCGCACCTCACCGCAGGTTCTCGGCCCGCATCAACCGAGCCGAAGCCGAGTTCGACGGACCGTTTGAGGGCGTGCCCCCGCAGAGCCCCGATGCCCCGAAGCCCGCGCTCCGGGCAGATGCCTGGGCAGCGCACATCGGCGGTGTGCAGGCAGCACGTTGAGCGAAGAACCCGTCCTCATCCGGAGCAAGTTGGGAACCAGCCGGTACGTCTACAACCACCGCAACCCGGTTGGTCTCGCACTCATCTTCCTCACGCCGCTTGTCGCGCTCGGCGTGCTGTTCGGTATGCAGGCCGAGTCGACGTGGAGTGAGAGCGAACTCCGCGACGCCGTCCGCAAGGGCGTCCAAGATCTAGGCGGCAAACGGCACTACACAAGCCTGGAGGGCAGCCACGGCTTCCTGATCGCGGAGGCGATCCGGGAGAGCGGCATCGGGCCAGGGCACGGCGTCGACACGCGTGAAGAGGAGGGCGCAGGCTACACGGTCAGCACTGAGGACACCGAGACGGAGTACTGCGTCCGCATCACGCTGACCCTGGACAAGCAGCCCCCCGTAGTCTTCCCGGGGGCCGAGGACCGGCCGCCACCCGACCCGGGGATGCTCGCGTTCTACCTCTCCCACGCGGCCTTCAGCAAGGGCTCTTGCCACTGACCTGGTGATCCTTCTGAAGCCCCTGCTGCGGGCGATGGCGCGCAAACCGTCGATGTAGCCGCCGACCCCCGTGACGGCGCCTTCAACGTCTGGGTGGCCGCGCCCGCGACCGGCGGCGTGACGACCGTGTGGCGCCACCGCTGGGAGCCGGCCGACGAACGCACCGCGAGGCGTACGGCTACCGGCCCGAGGCCGTCGAGAGCTTCCAGCAGGTCAGCCTGCGGCCGGAACCCGGTGACGCGCTGCTGTTCAACCCGGCCAACTTCCACGCCATCACGCCCAACCCCGGCGGGCGGCGGGCCGCCGACCGGATCATGGGGCGCATCCGCCCCGTCACCCTCGCCCCGGTCGATGCCGGGGCGATCCGCACCGCCCACCGCGACCCCCTGGACGACCATGAGCCCGAGCCCGTCCGCGTCGTCGCCGTGGAGCCGGAGAACTGCCGCACACTGAACGCCGCCATCGAGGCCGGCCGCCCGGTTGATGTCCCGGTCAACTCGATCACTGCCGATTCCCTCGGAGCCCGCTGCACCTCCGCCATGGACCTGCACGCCGCCCAGCAGGACCGCGTCCACTCCGTACTCGTACCGGACAACGAGATCATCCGCGCCCGCCAAACCCTCTGGGACCACCGCCGCATCGCCGTGGAGCACGGGGCGGCAACCGCGCTGGCAGCCCTCACAGCTGCGCCGCACCACACACCCGACCGCGACCTGCCCACCAGGCCGTCCCGCAACTACCGCCCCGCCAACAGCGAGAAAGTCGCCGTCGTCCTCTGCGGAGCCAACACCGACCCCAGCCAGCTCACCCACCAACAC
>NZ_JBSFET010000234.1:0-2813 GCF_053594575.1 Streptomyces sp. NPDC001880 | reverse complement strand
CTCGATCACCGCCAGGTCGGGGTCGCGCTGGGTCTCCTCGTCGACGATCTCGGCGAAGGTGGGTCCTCGGCGCGCGCCGCGATGCGGATGTGGAGTTCGTCCAGGAGCCGCCGCTCGCCGCGCCCCCGCATCAGCAGCAGCACGAACGGATCCTGGTCCAGCAGCCGCGCCACCTGATAGCACAGCGCGGCGGTGTGCGGGCAGTGGTCCCATGCGTCACAGGTGCACTGCGGGTCCAGATCACCGATCCCGGGCAGCAGCTCCACTCCGGCCGCCGCCGCGTCCTCCACCAGGTGCGGCGGCATCTCCCGGTCCAGCAGTGCCGCGATGTGCCCGGTCCGTTCTACGGCCATGCCGAGGAGCCGTTCCCAGCCCGCCTCGCTCAGCTCCTGGAGCAGCACATCGCTGCGGTACGTGGACGAGTCCCCGTCCCGGACCACCGCGGTGATCCGGCCGGGCCGCACGGAGACCGCACCGACCCGTCCCTCGCGGGCGAACCTGCGTCCCTTCTTGAGCTGTTGGCCGTCCAGCGCGGTGTCCTCCAAGGCCTTCAGCCAGGCTCGACCCCACCAGGACTCGGCGAAGCCGCGGCCGTGTGCGGGCGGCAGTGCGGCGAAGGTACGTTCCTGCCCCGGGGCAGGGGTGTCACTGTCGTCGCTCTCGTACTCGCCGCCGTAGTAGCGGTCGCCGTCGTGTCCGTCAGTCATCGCGTGCCCCCTCGCAGCTCCACCAGATCAGCCAGTTCCGCATCGGTCAGTTCGGTCAGCGCCGCCTCGCCGGAGCCGAGCACCGCGTCAGCCAGGCCTTGCTTGCGTGCCAGCATGTCAGCGATCCGGTCCTCGATGGTGCCCTCGGCGATCAGCCGGTGCACCTGCACCGGCTGGGTCTGTCCGATCCGGTACGCGCGGTCGGTGGCCTGCGCCTCGACCGCCGGGTTCCACCAGCGGTCGAAGTGCACGACATGGCCGGCCCGGGTGAGATTGAGACCGGTGCCGGCCGCCTTCAACGACAGCAGGAAGACCGGGGCCTCGCCCGCCTGGAAGCGGTTGACCATCGCCTCGCGCTCGGCGACGGGCGTACCACCGTGCAGGAACTGCGTGCGCACCCCGCGCGCCGCCAGATGCTGTTCGAGCAGCCGGGCCATCTGCACGTACTGGGTGAACACGAGCACACTCGCCTGCTCCGCCAGGATCGTGTCGAGCAGCTCGTCCAGCAGCTCCACCTTTCCCGAACGATCAGCGATCCGCGGCTCGTTCTCCTTGAGGTACTGCGCCGGGTGGTTGCAGATCTGCTTCAGCGCCGTCAGCAGCTTGACGACGAGGCCGCGCCGGGCGAAGCCGTCGGCGCCGGAGATCGCGGCCAGCGTCTCGCGCACCACCGCTTCGTACAGCCCCGTCTGTTCCGCCGTCAGTGACACCGTGCGGTCCGTCTCGGTCTTCGGCGGCAGCTCCGGTGCGATCCCAGGGTCGGACTTGCGCCGCCGCAGCAGAAACGGCCGCACGAGCGCGGCGAGCCGGTCGGCGGCAGCCGGGTCACCGCCCTCCGCGGTCCGCGCGTAACGGGTACGGAAGGTGCCGAGCCGGCCCAGCAGCCCCGGCGTCGTCCAGTCGAGGATCGCCCACAACTCGGATAGGTTGTTCTCCACCGGGGTCCCGGTGAGCGCCACCCGGGCCTGTGCGCCGATCGTCCGCAACTGCCTGGCAGTCGCCGAGTACGGGTTCTTCACGTGCTGTGCCTCGTCGGCGACGGCCAGGCCCCACCGGATCTCCGCGAGCTTGGCCGCGTCGAGCCGCATGGTGCCGTACGTGGTGAGGACGAACTCGCCGTCCGCCAGTCCGGAAAGGTTGCGCGATCCGCCGTGGAAGCGGCGCACCGGTGTGCCCGGCGCGAATTTCTCGATCTCCCGCTGCCAGTTCCCCATGAGCGACGTCGGGCAGACCACCAGCGTCGGACCGGCGACCGATTCGATGCTCTGGCGGTGCAGATGCAGGGCGATGAGCGTGATGGTCTTGCCGAGACCCATGTCGTCTGCGAGGCAGCCGCCGAGGCCGAGCGAGGTCATGGTGTGCAGCCAGTTCAGACCGCGCAGCTGATAATCGCGCAGCGTGGCCGCGAGGGCCTCGGGCGGGCCCACCGGCTGAGGCTCGCCCTGCTGCCCGGCCGCCTCCGGGTCGGCCAGCCGGCGGCGCAGCCGCTCCAGCCAGCCGGTGGCCCGGACCTCGACCCGGTGGCCGTCGATCTCGGTGGAACCTGTCAGGACCGCCCCCAGCGCGTCGATCGGCGTGACCTTGCGGTCCTGGGTCTCGCGGGCTCGCCGGGCTTCTTCGGGGTCGATCAGCACCCACTGGTCCCGCAGCCGGACCACCGGCCGGTTGGCTTCGGCGAGGCGGTCCAACTCGGCGCGGCTGAGTTTCTGATCACCCATCGCGAACCACCAGTCGAACGCCAGCAGCGCGTCCGCGGACAGGAGTGTCGGTGCTTCGGAACCGATACGTGCCACCCCGCCGTGTTCGTCGCTTCCTGCGTCGTCGGGCGGCCCGATCACGGCGCGTGCGGTGAGCTTGCGGGCCAGCTCCTTGGGCCAGTGCACCTGGACCCCGGTCGCGGCCAGCGCCCGTCCGGCGGGGCCGAGGAGTTCGGCGAGCTCGTCGTCGTCCGGCTCCACGAAGTCGGGCACCGCGGCGGACAGCAGCGGGGACAGCGGAGGCCAGGCCCGGGCCGGGACGCATCGCCAGCGCGTCGGCGTTCCGTACGAGCAGCGACAGCAGTCCGCCCGGAGCCAGCATCCGGGCCAGGCCCGCCAGCATCGCGTC
>NZ_JBSFET010000233.1:0-2857 GCF_053594575.1 Streptomyces sp. NPDC001880 | reverse complement strand
CCTGCTGGGACTTGGGCACCGCGACGACGTAGCCCAGGCCGAGTTGCTCGAGCAGGCGGCGGAAGTTCCAGTCCTGCCCGTATGCCTCGTCTGCGGTGACCCAGGCGGCCGGCAGGCCGGCGGCCAGACAGCGGCGCACTATGTCCCGGGCCAGCTCGCCCTTGGTGGCAAAGCCGCGTTCGTCAGGGATTTTCGCCGTCCGGCACCGCTCGCGGTCGGAGGTCCAGGCCTTCGGCAGGTAGAGCTCCCGGTCGACCAGGGCCCGGCCCGAACCGGTGGCATAGGCGGCGAACACGCCGATCTGACAATTGTCGATCTTCCCCGAGGTGCCGGTGTACTGCCGGCCCACCCCGGCCGAGGTGGTGCCCTTCTTGACGAACCCGGTGTCGTCGATGATCAGCACACCACCGGGGCCAGGGGACTCGCCGACGTAGGCACGGACGTCGTCGCGCAGGGCGTCCGCGTCCCAGGCGCTGCTGTTCAACAGCCGCTGGAAACCGTCCGGAGTGCGGTGCCCCGCCCATTCCGCGAGCTGCCAGCCGTTCTTGCGTGTCGCCCGCTCCAGCAGGCCGCGGACATAGTCCCGCATACGCCAGCGCAGATCCGCCCGAGCGAACCGGCCCGCCACCCGGGCGAACACTGAATCCAACTCGGCAGTCCAGCAAGCGACTTCAGCCATTCCCTCCATGCCAGGACAACGACAACCACCAGCTCAGGACACGAACCGCTGCTGGAGTACTAAGCCTTGACGGGTGCGGCCGACCTGGCAGCCTGCTCGATCTTCGCGCAGTAGGCTGCACGGGCTTCCTCATCGATCTGCTTCTCGTGTTCGGCGCGCAACCCGGTCCGGCCGTCGAGGCCCTCGCGCAGGATATCGGCGTGCCCGGCATGCCGGATGGACTCGCCGAGGACATGGACCAGGATGGCGAACAAGTTCGTGTCGGCATAAGGCTCCGGCCACCACGGCACGTGGCCGGGGGCGTCGAGGGGAAGCTCGTTGATCGTTGCGTCCGAGTGTTCCCACGTGCGCCGGTAGAACCCGATGATCTGATCGCGGGTCTCGCCCTCGGTCGCCCATAGATCGCTGCCGTTGGATTCCTGCCACCGGGGCAGCGGTTCCGGGGAAGGGCGGTCGAAGACCTCGCCGAAGTACCTGGCTTCGACGGTGGCCACGTGTTTGACCAGGCCGAGGAGGTTGGTCCCGGTCGCTGTCAAAGGTCGGCGGGCGTCGTATTCGGACAAGCCGTCGAGTTTCCAGAGCAGCGCCTTGCGGTCCCGCCGCAGTCTCCCGTACAGGTTGTCTTTCGCAAATTCATCGATCATGCGGCATGAGCCTGCCATGGGCTGCTCGTGGTCTCAAGATCCCGTACGTGGTCCGCAACGACTGGCAGAGCCGAGGCCTGGCCATGGCCGCCGCCCTGAACTGCTACAAGAAGCTCGCGAAACTTGCCACGTGAGACAACCTCTTACGACGTGGGGAGCGATTGCCTGTGATGGGACGGGCTGACCCTCAGGGCTGTGCTCAGCCGAACGGCAGAACGCGATGGAAGACGACCATGGCCTGGCCGGGGCCGTTGTAGTCATCGACGACCGTCGCGTCGAAACCGAGACGGCGATGAAATGCGATCGAGTCGGCGTTTCCGAGTGAGGTGATCGCCTTCAATCGCAGCGCGCCCTGGCGATGCGCGGCGTCAGCGAACGCCGCATACAGACGGCGCCCGAGACCGGTGCCGCGGGCGTCGTCCCGAGTAGCTATCAGGTGTACGTACCCGGCGCCGGCCGGGGTGACGAACCCGATGACGTAACCGTGGATTCCGTCCTCGGCTCGGGCGACCAGACAGGTTTCACCGAACTCTTGCACCAATGCGAAAAGGTGCAGGGGCCGAAGATCGCGGTCTCCCCAGTATCGGTGGCGATCAGCAAGAACCTGGTGGATGTCGGTCGACTCGGCCGATGTGATCTGTGTGCGCATGACACAGATCATGGCAGGCACCCTGCCCGTTTGAGGAGCGAAAGTGCCGGCCTGCCCGTGACATGGCAAGGGCGGCCCCGCCCGCGTTCAGGTCGATGGCCCAAGTGACGTCCTCGCTCAACTCCAGGACGTCATTTATGAGTTCCAGCAGCTCGGTCTCGTCATTGGCCACTCGTCGTGACAGCCGCTTCGTACCGTCGGCATCGATCACCACACAGTGATGATGAGCTTTCCCCGCATCCGTACCAGCCCATAGATCAGGCACGAGTACCTCCGTCGACGTGTTGTTCATGGACCCAGCAGACGACCTCGCCGACGTGTCCTTACACAGCGATCCACTCGCGCATCCCAATTAGCGGCCGAGTCGTCGCGGGGAGCCGGGCGGCCAATCTGCTTCAGCCACCGAGGGCAGGAACACCATGAGCCATACCCAGCACCCCTGGGCCTCCCGATCCTACGAATGACCGGAAGGAACCCATCCAGCAAGGTAAGGAACACGATCAAGACCACGATCTTTAGCGACGGCCAGGGCCGCACCCTGTTCAGCGGTGTGGTCCGGCCCGGTCGCATGCACGACCAGACCGCCGTGCGCAGCGAGGGCATCGCCGAACAATTCCGTCGGTCAGCCGCGGTCTGCATACGGCGTCTTCCGAACTGGTGCTCCAGGCCCCTGCGCCAGCACTTGACTGGGCCCAAGGCTCCACCGGCCTGTGCGGTCTTGGGAGTGAGGTGCGTTCCTGTCCCGAGACCGTTTAGCCTCTGCTGGTTCGCCCGGCCTCGGGCGGCTCAGGGGAGGGGTGTTCATGCAGCAGCGGGGAGTGGGCAGCGGGCTGAGAGTCGCGGCCTGGGTACTGGTGCCGCTCGGGCTGGTTCTGGCGCTGGGGA
>NZ_JBSFET010000232.1:0-3021 GCF_053594575.1 Streptomyces sp. NPDC001880 | reverse complement strand
TCCGCATACATCCAGTATGCGGACGCCCCTCCGCCTTGCGATGCACCGCATCTGACGCCGCGCGCTGATCCACCGGGGATTACGGGACAGCCCTTGGCCCAGCTGGTCCTTGGGGATCTCAACGGGATTCTCGACCCGTCCGCCCGGAAAGTCCACGGCGATCTCAAAGCCCTCGCTCTCAACTGCCACTGGAAGTGATTTTCAGTGAGAAAATCTCACTCGCCGCCGATCATGCTTATGCCCTTCAACTGGAGGGCAGTTCCGCGGAGCGAGAGCGGCCGACGGCCCGTAGGAATTCTTCCTGCGTTCCCCGCGGACGGGCACGACGAGGAGTCGAAGAGGAATGCGGGTACTGGACAGAACCCAGCTCGTGAAGGAATTCCAGGAGCTGGGCCTGCGGGACGGCATGACGGTCATCGTCCATGCATCGTTGTCCTCGTTCGGGCAGGTGGAGGGCGGCGCGCCGATCGTGGTGGCGGCGCTGAGATCGGCGCTGGGCCCGGAGGGCACCGTCGCGGTCCCGGCGTTCACCCCGTCGGTGCGCGACCCGTTTCCCGAGGTGACGGGCCCCGGTGACGAGTCGGTGAGACGGGTCCGCGACCAGGTACCGGCGTTCCATCCCGGCATGTCGACCGAAATGGGTGCGATTCCCAACGCCGTCCTGGCCGTCCCGGGCTGTCTGCGGAGCAGTCACCCGCAGGTGTCCGTTGCGGCCGTGGGACCACAGGCGGAGCGGATCACGGCGGAGCAGAGCCTCGGCTACGCGGTGGGGGAGCGGTCCCCGTTCGGCACGCTCCGGGAACTCGGCGCCTGGATCCTGTTGCTCGGAGTGGGACACAACAGGAACTCGTTCCTCCACCACGCCGAGGGGATGGCCACCGCCCACCGCCGCAAACGCCGCCGCTTTCCGTATCTCCTGGGCGGAGAGCGGGTCTGGGTGGAGACCGGGGACGTCGGTGACGACAACGGCATGTTCTTCCCCACCGTCGGAGCCGAGTACGAGGACCTGCATCAGGAGACCGGCGTACGGACGCGCACCATCGGAGAGGCCTCGTGCAGGCTGATACCGAGCGTCCCGTTCGTGGACTTCGCGCACCGCCGCCTCGCCGAGCTGCTCGCGCAGACACCGCGTCCCACGCCGGCATCGTCCGCGATCTGATCGCGGCAGTCATGCGATGAATACGCAAGGGAGTGACGGCGATCGTGAACATCGACAACGAGCACGGGCTACGGATCCTGCGGGTGGGGATCGAGGAGGCGCTGGCGACTGGCACGAGGAGCGGCCGGACGCCGACGTGGTGCGCGTCACGAACCCCGATGTCTCGGCGACAGCCTCCCTGGAAGCAGCGGGTTTCGTCGTCAAGCCCCGGTGTATGACCTGGATCCCCCGCGTGCGCGAGCGAGGACGAGTTCTTCCAGCGGATGTCCCACCGCTCCCGCCGTAGCGCCGACATCCTCCTCGACAGGGAGTTCGCGCCGGTGCTGCGGTTGCCGCGGACGGTGGCGGACCTGGACAGATAGCACTGTCACGTTTGGTGGATGGTGTGGGAGGATCCTCGGGTGATCACGGTGGAGGGGATCGTCGGTGGGGAGCGCGTCGCCGTCGTACAAGGGGCACCGGTACCCGGTCGAGGTGATTTCCCGCTGCGTGTGGCTGTATTTCCGCTTCCCGCTCAGCTTCCGTGAGGTGGAGGAGCTGATGCTCCAGCACGGAGCCGTCGTCACCTGCGAAACGGTCCGGCGGTGGTGCCGGAAGTTCTGGCAGGCCTACGCCGACGGACTGCGCTGCCACCAGCCCGGGGAAAAATGGCATCTGGACGAGCTGTTCATCAAGGTCAACGGGGAGCGGAAGTACCTGTGGCGGGCCGTCGACCAGGACGGCAACGTGCTCGACATCCTCGTGCAGAGCCGCCGGGACAAGGCCGCCGCCCGGCGCTTCTTCCGTAGGCTGACGAAGAGGACGAGCGCGGTGTCGCGAGTGATTGTCACGGACAAGCTCCGCTCCTCACTTCCAGGGCCGGATGTCCGAGGCGGTCGACCTCGACGAGTACGCCCGGCACTTCGGCACGGTGCTCAAGCAGCTCAGGGACTGCAGTGGCCGGATCGTCGTCATCAGCGAAACGCCGTTCGGGCCCATCGAGGCTCCCGAGACCTTCGCTGCCATGAACGCGGAGCTCGCCCGCTACAACGAGGCCGCCCACGCGGCTGCCATCGCCCATGGCGCGTTGGTCCTCGACGTGTGCACCCCGTTCACCGCCGCCGCACGGCACATCAGCCCCTCCCACGACGGGGCCAGCCTGCGGAGCGACGGGGTACACCTGAGCGAACTCGGCGAGGAGCTGCTCCAGCAGGCCGAGCAGCTCCTCGCCGAGCACCGCGTCATCGAGAAGCTCCTCGACTACGCCTCCTGGAGCGCGACGCCGCGTTGACCGTGTACGGGCCGATGTTCGCCCGGTTCCGCCCGGCCGACTCTTAAATGCACCGGGCGTCCGGCGCTGGTCGGTCGCCGCCGGACGCCCCGGCCACCACCTCACCCCGCCCGCTTCATCCCCGAGGGAGCTGACCCGTGACCCTGCTGGGCCGCGCGCACATACAGGCGCTCGTCGCCGCCTTGCCCCTGCTCGACACCGGCCGCCTTCAGACCTGGGGCTGCCTGCTCGCCGAGCGGCTGCCTGCGGGCAGCAGACTGCTGGTCGCGGGCAACGGCGGCTCGGCGGCCGAAGCCCAGCACCTGACCTCCGAGCTGGTCGGCCGCTTCCACGCCGAGCGGGCCCCGCTGTCCGCAATCGCCTTGCACGCCGACTCCTCCTCGGTCACCGCCATCACCAACGACTACGGCGCAGACCAGGTCTTCGCCCGGCAGGTCCGCGCCCACGGCCGCACAGGTGACGTCCTGCTGCTGCTCTCCGCATCCGGCGCCAGCGCCAACGTTCTTGCCGCCGCCCAGGCAGGCCGCGCCGGGACCCCGTAGAAGTCCGCGAGCTCGGCCAGGCGCTGCACGGTCACGGCACGGTCGCCGCG
>NZ_JBSFET010000231.1:0-3106 GCF_053594575.1 Streptomyces sp. NPDC001880 | reverse complement strand
CCCGGACGGTTGTCGCCCACCCCCGCACTCTGCGCCCCGGGGCCGCACACGCGACGGCGGCCTCCGCGCCCTCAGGCCAGCGAGGCCGCGAGGGCGGGGTCTATGGCGTACTGGAGAGGCTGGTCATGTATAAAGCGTCGGAGTTCGTCGAGCACAAGCTCTCCGAGACGATGACGTTCGGCCCCGAGTGCACCACCGAGGTGGGGCGTCAGGACCACGTTGGGAAGGGTGAAGAGTGGCGAGTCATGGGCGGGAGGCTCCGGGTGCGTGACATCGAGTACGGCGGTGAGGTCGGGTCTGGCGCGCAGGACCTCCGCCGCGGCGGTCTCGTCGACGAGACCGCCACGCGCGGTGTTGATCAGCGTCGCGCCCGGCCCCAGGGAGTTCAGCAGCCGTGCCCCGATCGTGCCGCGGGTCTCGGGCAGGAGGGGGGCGTGGAGACTGACGACATGGCTGGTGGCGAACAGTTCCTCGATGCCGACGAGCCGGACGCCTGCTTGCCGGGCGGTGTCCGGGGAGGCGAGGGGGTCCGTGGCGAGGACCTCGATGTCGAAACGGCCGAGGTGGGACGCGACGAGACGGCCGATGTGCCCGAGCCCGAGCAGGCCCACGCGTGACCGGTAGGCCCCCGGCACCCGGGGGTTGTGGGGGAAGCGACGACTGCTCGCCACCTCCCGGGTGATGCGGTGTACCTGCTTCAGACCGAGGAGGACCTGGGCGAGGGTGAACTCCGCCACCGGGATCGCGTTGGCCGGGGCGGCGGAGACGATCGGAATGCCACGCGCCCAGAACGCGGCGGTGGTCAGGTGCCGCACGGAACCCGCGGCGACGAGGACCGCCCGCAACCGGGGGGCATGCGAGAGGAGGGCGGCATCGAGCACGGGCGCACCCCAGCCCGTGAGCAGGACATCAACCTGCCGCAATACGGCCGGGTCCGCTCCGAGTTGCTCCCGCGTGAGGGGAGGTCCCGGCAGGTGTACGAGACCTTCGACTTCGGCCAGGACCTCAGTGGGGTAGACATCCGCCCTGCGTTCTTCCTCCATGACCAACAGGGCGGTCGGCCTGCGTGCCGGCTCGTTCATGACGTAACACTCCTCAGCTCCTCGCTGACAGACCATCAGCGAATCGACCTGCGAGCCCTGATCGGGCGCGTGGGGAAATGCCTGACCGGATGTTGAAGATTGGCGTGGCTTGTTCACTGCCTTGGTCGGTGTGCTTGCAGCACGATACATCGGATGATTGAAATCCCTCTGGTTGGAGTTCGATCGTCCCGTGCTTGCCGCCCGGGCTGCTGTCGCAATCGGGTGCGCCCGGCGTTCGGGTGGTCGATCGCCTCTCGGGGTGGTCGAACCGCCGGTTCTGTAGGTGCTTTCGCGGGCGATGGTTGGTGTTTGGCCTATTGCAGGGGTGCGGGACGGTGGGGGGTGGGTGCGGGGATGTGTCCGGCGAGGCTCTTGCGGGCCGACGTGAGACTTTTGCATTCATCGGACTATTGACCGAAGGATTCGGACGCGGTTAGCGTCCCGGCAAGCGCTTTCCAGGCCAGCTGTGATGCGGCGAAAACAGGAGTTGTCATGCAGAGATCGCGGTGGATCGGTGCGGGTGTTCTCGCTTCCGCACTGGTCCTCACCAGCTGTACGTCGGGGCCTGCGGGAGTGGATGCCAAGCAGAACTCGAAGGCACCGCTCGAACTGTGGACCCGGACGACACCGGGCGGGCCGGGAGAGCAGGGAGCGATCAAACTCGCTGCCGCCTTCGAGAAGGCCACGGGCCACAAGGTCGAGGTCACCGCGATCTTCGACGATTTCGAGACCAAGCTGCAGCAGCGCGCAGCGCAGAAGAACCTGCCCGACATCGTCATGAACGATGTGACGCAGCTCGGCGCCATGCACAGCCAGGGCCTGCTCCGGGAGATCGACCTGGACAAGATCAAGAACAGCAGGCAGGCCGTAGGCCAGGGACTGGACTCCGGCAAGAGTGTGGACGGCAAGCAGTTCGGCCTGCCGTACTCGGCGCAGGCGTCCGCGCTGCTCATCCGCAAGGACTGGCGGGAGAAGCTGAAGCTCGAAGTCCCCGAGAGCTGGGACGACTTCGCCGCGATGGCCGAGGCATTCACCACCAAGGACCCCGACGGCGACGGCAAGAAGAACACGTACGGCCTCGCCGCTCCGCTGTCCACCAAGCGCGGATACGCCTCCTGGTACTTCTCCAACTTCCTCTGGGCCGCGGGCGGAGACTTCATCACCGGGACCGAGGACGGCGCGTACAAACCCGCGATGACCACTGAGGAATCGGTCCGGGCCGTGCAGTGGTTCCGCGACCTCGGCTGCAAGTCCAAGGTCATCCAGCCGGGCGCCGTCACCATGGAGACCCCACCCACCAACGAGACCTTCGAGGCCGGCCGGACCGGGATGTTCGTCGTCGGTCCGTACCTGCTGCCCCGCTTCGACGAGACCCTCGGCAAGGACAAGTACGAGGTGGTGCCGATGCCCAAGGGGCCGAAGGACGCCACCGTGCTCGCCGAGGGCGGGTCCGTCTACCTGATGGCCGGCTCCGAGAACATGGCGGGCCAGGACGCCTTCGCCGACTTCGCCATCTCCGCCGAGGGCCAGAAGACCGGCATGGCGGGCGACACCGGCTTCACCGTGCAGCTGCCTGTCAACAAGACGGTGGACATCTCCAAGGTCCGACCCGACCCCCGCTGGAAGACCTACACCGAGATCTACCAGGACTCCGGCCGCTACGCGCCGTCCATCCCGAACTGGACCCCGGTGCGGCAGACGACCGCCGAGACCGTCAACGCGCTGATGGCCGACTGCGGCCTGGACACCGGGACCAAGCTGAAGGAGCTCGACAAGCAGCTCGCCGACATCCTCAAGGAACAGGGAATCGCCGCGTCATGAGTCTTGACCAGGCGGATCCGGCCGCCCTCCCGGCGGCCGGGACCGCCACCCGGAAAACGGGCCGCGCGGCCGGCGGGGCCGCCGGCCGCCGGGGGCCCAGCCGCCCGGGGGGCCGGGGGGGGTCGCCGTGGGGGTTGCTCGGGCCGGCCCTGCTCCTCTTGCTGTAAGTCAATTTAATCCCCATTGTTATCGCGCTGTGCCTG
>NZ_JBSFET010000230.1:0-3112 GCF_053594575.1 Streptomyces sp. NPDC001880 | reverse complement strand
GCTCGAAGAAGACCTGCGCGTGAATACCGGAGGAGTGGCCGGATGGGTAGAGCGCGGCAAGCCGGCCCAGCCGCGGCCGGCGAGCCAGATCGCGTCGCCGCCGTGTCCGCAGCCCAGGTCGAGTGCCGTGCCGGGGGTGGGGGCGAGAGCAGTGGCGAGGTCGGCCAGGACGATGTTGGGCTTGGTGCCCCACTGCGCGTCCATGCGGGAATAGTGGTTCTCCCAGAAGGTGGCGGAGTCGGTCGTGGAGGTCATGGGGTTGTCTCCTTCGGTAAAAGGGGTGCATCAGGCGGTGGCGGTGCTCCGGCGGGAGCGGACCAGAAAGGTGACGGCGGTGAGGGCGAGGACGAACAGGACTGCGCTGGCGGTGAACGCGACGCGGTAGCCGTGCACGTACCCCTCCAACCGGGCCGCGGTGGTGCGGGCGGCGCCGGGATCGGCGCCGGCGGCAAGGTAGAGCGTGTTGAGCAGGGCCGGGCCGAGGGCCGCGCCGACCTGCTGACTGGTGTTCAGTGCGGCGCTGGCCACCCCCGCGTCGGCCGGGGCGACACCGGACAGGGCGACGTTGGGACCGGAGGATAGAACAGGCCCACGCCGACGCTGACCAGGATCTGGGTCGGCAGCACCGCGGTGGCGTACCCGGATCCGGGGTCCAGCCGGGTGAGCCAGAGCAGGCCCGCGATCGCCAGCAGGATGCCGCCGGCCATCAGTGCCTTGGGGCCGAACCGGGGGACCAGTGGCGGTGCCAGCGTCGTGGTGGTGATCACGCCGATGCTGAAGGGGAGGAAGGCGAGCCCGGTGTGCAGGGGCGAGTAGCCCAGGTTGACTTGCAGGAAGTGCGTCATGAACGGGTTCATGCCGAACATACCGGCCCCGATCAGCAGGCTGGCCAGGTAGACCCCGGCCCGGCCCCGGTCGGTCACCACCCGCAGCGGCAGCAACGGGTCCGCCGTGCCCCGTTCCACCAGGACGAAGACCGTGAGCAGGACGGCGGCGACGGCGAGCAGCAAGATGGTGGAGGGCGCCGGCCACCCCGCGCCCTCCGACGCCTGGGCACATCCGTAGACAAGGGAGACAAGACCGCCGGTGGCCAGCAGGGCACCGGGGGGACGTCGTAGCGATGCTCGCCCACTGCCCGGCTCTCGCGCACGAAGAACCTGGCCGCGACCACCGCGGCCAGGGCGATGGGGACGTTGATGTACATGCACCAGCGCCAGCCCGCGTACTCGGTCAGGGTGCCCCCCAGCAGCAGGCCCACCGCGCCCCCGGCGCCCTGGAACGCGCCGTAGATCCCGAATGCCTTGCTCCGCTCCTTGGGGTCGGTGAAGGCGACGGTGATCAGGGAGAGAGCTGCCGGGGCCAGCAAGGCGGCGAAGATCGTGATCGGTTCGGGGGCCGTACCGCCGAGCACGGATGCGGCGGCAAAGCCCAGCAGCCCGATGACCACGGTCCGCTTGCAGCCGATGAAGTCGGCTATCCGCCCGCCGAGAAGCAGCAGCCCGCCGAAGGCCAGGGCATAGGCGGTGATCATCCACTGCCGGTTCACATCGGTCATGCCCAGGTCGCTCTGCGCGTGCGGCAGGGCGATGTTCGCGATGGACACATCCAGCACGACCATCAGCGTCGCCACGGAGCTCACTACCAATGCCGGCCAGCGCTTCGGGTCCAGGGCCGGGGCCCTGAGGCTCGCGGTGCGGGTGTTCACTGTCATCACGGAACAGTCCTCGTCCAGGTGAATACGGGCAGGTCAGAGGCCGTACGGCCGCCTCAGTGAGAGCACAGTGCGCCACCACGTGCCGGACTTGCAAAGCCTCATGCTGTTTCGGCAACCTGGGTCGTATGGGCATCGCGAAGAAGGACGTACTGGACGCGGTCGGGCCCCGGCTTCGGGAGCTGCGGCGCCGGCGCGGGATGACGCTGGCCGAACTCGCCGAGCGGACCGAGATCAACGAGAGCACGCTCTCGCGGCTGGAAGGCGGCAGCCGCAAGCCGACGCTGGAGCTGCTGCTGCCGCTGGCCGAGATCTACGCGGTGCCGCTCGACCAGCTGGTGGGTGCACCGCATACCGGGGACCCACGCATCCATCTGCGCCCGGTGGCCCGGAACGGCATGACGTATGTGCCGCTCAGCGAGCCCGGCGGCGTCCAGGCACACAAGCTGCTCATCGCGCCCAGGCCCGGCACCGAACCCGAGCTGAAGACCCACGAGGGATTCGAGTGGCTCTACGTCCTCGCAGGCCGGCTGCGCCTGCTCCTCGGTGACCAGAGCCTGGTCCTCAAGCCGGGCGAGGCCGCCGAGTTCGACACCCACGTGCCACACTGGCTCGGCCCCGACGACGACCGGGTCGTCGAGCTCCTCGTCCTCTTCGGGCGTCAGGGAGAGCGGGCCCACCTCAAGGCCCACACCTCCTGACACCGCCCCGGACCGGCTCCGCAGCCCGCGCCGATCAGAGGCCCGACTCCCGGCAGGCCGCGACATCGCCCTACTTCCGCTTCGGCAGCGTGGTGCGGTTGGAAATGTTCTCCTGCCACTCGTGCCCGGCCGGGCACCGCCACCACACCGCGACCTGCATCTTCAGCGTCGTCTTCTGAAGCGTCAGCCCGCCGTTGCCCCTCCTGCAACCACATCAACGCGACCTGCGGATACGCCTCGGCCAGCGACACACCCAACGAACGCGCCACAGTGCCCTCCCCTCCGCCCGGTCAGGCCGCCTGACCGCCTCAAGGTCACACCGGCCGGGGAAGATGAGCGGCCGGTGAAACAGTCGCAGGATACGAAGTGGGCGGCCAACCTGGCAGCAGCAAAGCAGTTCCACACCCGTGAAGGACACCTGAGAGTCCCCCGCAAGCACATCGGGCCTTGGATTCGACAGGCGTGCTGTCGGGCCGTCAGTCCGCTACTGACGAGACCGTGATGGTCAAGCTCGGCAGTGGCTCGACAACGTCCACAAACGCGCCGCAAAGCTCCCCGAGCAGCGCCGCGCAGATCTCGATCGGCTCGGGATGCGCTGGTAGAGCGGGGAACGTGGGTGTCTGTCCCAATCCGGTGTCGGCGCTCCGGTGAAGGCCGCGAGCAGAAAGGCGGGCGACGGCCGTGTCAGGTGGGCGGGAGC
>NZ_JBSFET010000229.1:0-3160 GCF_053594575.1 Streptomyces sp. NPDC001880 | reverse complement strand
CGTCCTTGCCGTCGGTCCCGTTCCTTCCGTCGGCGCCGGGCGGACCCGTGGGACCGGCGTCGCCCTTCGGGCCGGCCGGGCCTACGACGGACTGCCCGTCCGTGCCCGGGGCGCCCGTGGGACCTGGCGAGCCGACGACGGATGCGCCGTCTTTGCCGTCGACGCCGGGGCTACCGCTCGGGCCCACAGGTCCAGTCGGGCCGATCGACCCTGGCTCGCCCTGCGGCCCTGGTGGGCCGACGACCGAAGCGCCGGGCTGGCCGCGGCTGCCGGGCGGGCCAGCCACCGGGGATTCCCCCAGCCGCTCGATCTGCTGAGCCAGGGCGTCCCTCGCTTCGTTCGCGGTACGGAGGTCGTGAGAGAGCCCCTGCATTGTGACGACGAGGACCGCGAACCCGGCCAGGGCCACCGCGGCGGCCAGCGTGAACACGAGGTCAGTGCGCCGCCGGTCGGCGCCCGCGCTCTTGTGTCGCCTCATGCCCCAGCCCCCTGCGCATTCAGGTACACGGTCAGGATCAGCAGCAGGACCGGTGCGATCAGAGCGGTGAAGATGAGGCGCCGGTCCGCGGCCCGGCGGTCTGCCGCACGCTGATCCTCGTCCCGGCGGTTCTGGGCCGCCTGCTCGCGCGCCTCCTCGATACCACGCACCCGCTCCACGAGGAGCTTCAGCGCGTCGTCGCGTGCGACTTGCTCGAGCTGGTAGCGCTCCAGGGAGACCTTGCTGTCCAGACGGAGACCGAGCTCCCGGAAGTCGTCCTTGAGGTCGGTGCGGACATCTTCGAGTCGGCGCATCACCTCGCCGAGAGTCGGCTCATCAGGCACGTGCTACTCCGTTGCTCAGGCGCTGTGCGGGCAGGTCAGCCCTGGGTGGGGTCGACGTGGTCACGGACGGTGTGCCTGGTCTGATACCCGGCCAGCCATGTCAGCGCGGCCGGGACCAGGGCCAGGGCCGGCGCCTGAAGCCACGACGGCAGCGGGCCGAGCAGGGAGCTGTCCGCGGCTACCGCGTTCAGGACGGCGATCGCGAGACCGGCCAGGAAGCTGGCGGCCGACGCCGCCTTGACCTTCGCTTCGATGGGGGCAGCCATGGTTACTTCTCCTTCTTCAGAGCGGCGACGTCCGCGCGGAGGGCGCGGACTTCCGAGAGGATGTGAGCGAGGTAGTAGCCAGCGCCGTGCTCTACACGGCCGGACGCCGTGCCCTTGGCGGTGGTGCCGATCTCGCCGATCTTCATCAAGTTGGTGTGCAGCGAGGTGACCTTGCTGTCCGTGCTCGACACGGGCGCCTCCTTCGGCGGGGTGGTGGTGCCGCCGGGGTTCCAACTGGCGGGGTGCTTCAGCCGCTCGGCGACGTCGGCGCGCAGGGCGGTCATAGTGAAGCCGCGGGGGTCGACCTTGTCGCTCGACCACTCGCAGTGGCCGATCACGGACTTCGCCGACCAGTCGTGCGCCCGGCACAGGGCGGCCTGGACACGCACGATCGCGTCGTACTGGGCGGCCGGCCAGGGATCCTTGCCGTCGCCGAGATTCTGACACTCCCAGCCGTAGAAGTGCGCGTTGCCGTCGGCCCCGTTGCTGTTGCCGCGGGTGGGCTTCGGCGGCCGGTCTACGTAGTCCTCGGCGACGACGCGCGCCAGCACCTTGGGGTCGCCACCCCCGGCGTGGTTGGTGCGGCCCCAGCCGACCATGTGCACCTGGCCGTCCTTCGCGATCATGCCGTGGCAGAGGGGGCCGGGAAGGTCGGCGTAGCCGTCACGGACTATCCGCACGGTGGACGCGGTGCCCTTGGTCACGGTGTGGTGCACGATGCTGCCGTTCAGCGGGCCCCACGAGCCCTTCGAGTTGCGGTTGTGGGTGCGCCAGTTGCCGACCTCGACGACGCGCACACCCTCTGCGCGGAGGGCGGCGAGGACAGCCGCGACGGACAGGGGTGTGGCCATGGGGCCTCCAGACATGCGAGAGCCCCGGCCGTAGCGGTCCGGGGCTCGGTAAGGGTGAGGATTCAAGGAGTGCTGATGCTCAGGACGTTGATCAGTCCGGTCGCGCTGGCGTTGTAGTTCCGCCCAACGAAGATCGACCACGGCACCCGGTAGGTGGAGTCCGTGACCGTGGTGGTCAGCCCCGCCACTTCGGGGATCGACACCGTGATCTGCGACGCCGTGAGCACACACCGGAGGGTGTACGTCGTGTTCGCGGCGAGGGTTGTGCCCGCTGCGGTGTTCGCGAGCTGCGTTGACGTGCCCGCCGCCTTGTCATCGCGGTAGATCCGAAGGCTGCTGTTGTTGCTGACCTGCACCGTGTACCCGTTGTGGACGATCGCGCTCGACGACAGCTCGGTCGGGCCGTCGTCCGCGCCGAGGTGCAGCGACAGCAGAGACCACCCTGCCGACCCCGCCGTCGGAACAGAGAACTTCACGTCGAACGTGCCGGTGGCCGGGGCGCCGGACACCTCTCCGGCGAGCAGCACCTGAACGTCGGTGCTGCTTGTCGGGGCGGGCAACGGGATACGCCCGGACGCGTCGAGTACCGGGCGGACGCTGCCCGACGGTACGTACCCATACCCCCATTGGCCAGTGCCGAACGACGACGACGTGCGACGTGCGACCCGCCCGGACACGTAGCCGGGGTAGTCAGTGATGATGCCGCGGCATCCGAGCGCGAGAGCGCGGTCGCGCTGGACTCGCCGGGTCAGGGTGTGCGCCCACACGCCGAGCGGGTACTGCTGCGCGATCGCGGCGGTGATCTGCGCGTCGGTGCCGGTGATGTCGAGGTCGAGCAGGTCGGCGCCGCTCGCCTTGATCGTCGCAGGGTTGTCGGTCGCCATCTGTGAAGCGGACCGCCACAGATGCGCGAGGCATCCAGCCGCCTTGATCGTCGCGACGACACTCGGCGTGTTCGTGTTGATCAGCACGCTGCGTTCGAGGCGCCGGGCTTTGATCATGGCGGCGATCGGTGCGACCCCGGCAGACGTCTTGGCCTCGACGGTCATTACGCGCCGGCCGCCGAGTTCGTCGAGGATCTCCTCGACTGTATGCAGCGGCAGATCGGGCGCGGCAACGGCGAAGAAAGACGACGGGTCGCTCCTGACCAATCCCCACTGCGCGGCGTTGAACAGCGAGACGTTGCCGGTCGCCTTGGTTGTCCGGTCGACTGTCGCGTCG